>NZ_JBKGZG010000007.1:0-66546 GCF_046545655.1 Thiohalorhabdus sp.
CGCATGAGCAGCAGCACCGCGCCCATCACGGCCACCAGGGTCCCCGCCGCCGTAACGGCGGTCATCACGCCGCCCTCCTGGCCCCCGGAGGCGCCCAGCAGGGCCATGGCCACCACCACCGCGATGTCCTGGACAATCAGGAAGCCCATGGCGATGCGGCCGTGCAGGGCGTCGATCTCGTGCTTGTCGGACAGGAGCTTGACGATGATGATGGTGCTGGAGAAGGTGAGGGCCACCGCCACATACAGCGCCGTCATGGGCTCCAGCCCCAGGGCCAGGCCGATCAGGTAGCCGAAGGCGATGGTGAAGCCGAGCTGCCCCAGACCCGTGGCCAGGGCCACCGGCCCCAGCCGCCGCACCAGGTGGAGGTCCAGCTTCAGGCCCACCAGGAACAGCAGGATGGTGATGCCGATCTCGGCCAGCAGCTCGATCTGGGTATGGGCGGTGACCAGGCCCAGCCCGGCGGGCCCCACCGCCAGCCCCACCACGATGAAGGCCACGATCAGGGGCTGACGCAGCCGGATGCCCAGCAGGCCCACCCCCGCGGAGATGAGCAGCAGCAGGGCGATCTCGTGGTAGGTGGAGGCCATCGCAAGCCCCTGGGTGGCGGGTGGGAACTGCCTCATTCTAGGGCCTGTCCCCGGCGGCGGAAACCGGCGCGGGACGCTACCCGCACCCGGCCCCAACCCGGGAAACTCCCGAGCAGACAAGGAAACGGTCATGGAGGAAGGCAAACGGGCCACGCGCGGCCCCCTGAAGGGCATGAGCCCGGTGGTCTACCTGGGCGCCTCCGCCCTCATGGTGGCCATGCTGCTGATGGGGACCCTGGCCAGCGGGGAGACGGCCCGCTTCCTGGAGGAGCTGCGCGACCGCGTGAACCCCTTCCTCGCCTGGTACTACGTGGGGCTGGTGGCCTTCCTCCTGGCCTTCGTGGTCTGGCTGGGCATCGGCCGCTACAAGAACGTCCGCCTGGGGAGCGACCTGGAGCAGCCGGAGTTCACCCTGGTCCCCTGGCTGGCCATGCTGTTCGCCGCCGGCACCGGCGTGGGGCTGCTGTTCTGGAGCATCGCCGAGCCCATCCTCCACCTCGGCGACAACCCGCTGGTGGAGGACGGCGGCTCCCCGGAGGCGGCCATGGCGGCCCTGCGGCTTACCTTCTTCCACTGGGGCCTGTCGGCGTGGAGCGTGTTCGCCGTGGTGGCCTTGTCCCTGGCCTACTTCGCCTACCGTCAGGGCCTGCCCCTGACCCTGCGCTCGGCCCTGCACCCCCTGCTCGGCAACCGCATCCACGGCCCCGCCGGCCACCTCGTGGACATCTTCGCCGTGCTGGCCACCGTGTTCGGCGTGGCCACCACCCTGGGCTTCGGCGCCCAGCAGATGGAGACCGGCCTCTCGGAGCTGCTCGGCATCGAGCGCAGCCAGACCCTGCAGCTCACCATCATCGCTGTGGTCACCCTGGCCGCCACCGCCTCGGTGGCCTCCGGCGTCCGGCGCGGCGTGCGGCGGCTGTCGGAGATCAACCTGTGGCTCGCCATTGTGCTGCTGGTGCTGTTCCTGGTCCTCGGCCCCACCTGGCAGCTGCTCGGCTACCTCCTGCAGGCCGGCGGCGAGTACTTCCAGACGCTGATCGGCCACTCCTTCTGGACGGGCATGGACGGCCACCGCGACTGGCACACCGAATGGACGGTGTTCTACTGGGGCTGGTGGATCGCCTGGTCGCCCTTCGTGGGCATGTTCATCGCCCGCGTGTCTCGGGGCCGCACCCTGCGCGAGTTCGTCTTCGGCGTCCTGTTGCTGCCCACCGTGTTCAACTTCGTCTGGATCGCCGCCCTCGGCGGCACCGCCATCGACCTGGAGATGAACGACACGGTGGCCATCGCCGGCGCCGTCCAGCAGGACGTCACCGTGGCCCTGTATCGCACCATCGAGGCCCTCACCAGCGTGGACGCCCTGGCCACGGGCGCTGCCGCCCTGGCCACCCTGCTCATCGCCATCTTCTTCATCACCTCCGCCGACTCCGGGACCCTGGTGATCAACACCATCATGGCCTACGGCAACCCCAGCCCGCCCCTGCGCCACCGCATCGCCTGGGGCCTGGGCATCGGCGTGCTCACCGCCGTGCTGGTGGTGGGCGGCGGCACCCAGACCCTGCAGGACGCGGTCATCGCCGCGGCGCTGCCCTTTTCCTTCATCATGATCCTGATGGTGGTGGGCGTCATGAAGGGACTGCGCGAAGAGCGCTTCGCCCCGCGCGAAGGCCTCAAGCACCACCTGCCCGACGAGCCCTGGACGGGCGTGGACACCGAGGCGTAGACCTTCGCCGAGGTGGAGGAGGAGCGGGTGTAGCGCGCACCCTTTGGGAGCGGCTATCGGCCGCGCCCCCAGGCCGGACAATTGCTCAGGCCTTTACTCGTTTTATCAGGAAAAATGGTGGCTAGCAGGTTGTATGCATTGCAAAAGAGGTAAGAAAAAAAGAATAATGACCCTTCCTTGTACCCATGGGTAAAGAGCCCATTCCGGCAGGGGGATGGGGAAAGGGGGGGAAAATGAAGAAGAGCGAAGTGCTCGGGCGCATCAATAAGGCGCGCGTGGGCCACAAGCTATGGGTGGGCTACGCGGAGGCGTTGATCAATGGGATTCCCCTGGACCAGGAGAAGGTCCCCCTGACGCCCGCCGAATGCGAGTTCGGGAAGTGGTACTACGGGGAGGGGCGGGGCCTCGCGGACCTGCCGGCCTATCAGAAGATGGAAGAGCCCCACGATGCGATTCATCGCACCTACCAGAGGATCTTCGTGACCCTGTTCCAGGAGAGCAAGCCCTCCGGGCTTTCCCGCCTGCTGGGAACCGCGGCGGCCCAGGAGGCCGAGCAGAAGGAAAAGGCCCGCGCCCTCCTCCCGGAGCTCAAGGAGAAGTCCGCGGCGATCATGCACCTCCTGGACGAGCTGGAAAGGGAGGTGAGCGCCATGGATGAAGAGGAGCTGACGGAGCGGATGGGCTAGCCCGACCGCGTCCTTCGATCGTGCCCCCCTTTCCGCCCGTCCCGGGCCAACCGGTCAGCCGCATTTGGAGTCGCCGCACTCCAGGCACAGGTTGCAGCCGTCCATGCGCACCATGGCCATGGCGCCGCAGGCGCCGCACTGGGTGGCGTTGGACAGGGCTCCGGACTCCTCCGGCATCTCGTCGAAGTCCTCGGCCATCTGGATCCGCCCCTTGAACCGCCCCGGCAGGCGCGGCCCGGTGTGCTCCTGGTGCGGCACCAGATCCAAGTAAGGCTTTCCGGCCTTGGCGATCACCACCTCTTCGCCCTTCAGCACCAGCTCACCCAGCTGGGCGAGCATGACCTCCGCCTCGCTGAGGTCTATCTGCATGGACGCGCTCCCGACGGATTGCCCTTTTCGCCTCTCTTAGCTTAACCGGCCTCCCCCATAAGCCGAGTGGCTTCAGGGAGTCCAGCCACTACTTGCCGAGGTGGGAAGCTACCTCCTGAGCAGCCCATTCGGGATCTTTCTTTACGTCGGTCTCCCAGAGACGGACAACGCGCCAGCCCCGCTCACGAAGGTCGGCCGTCTGGCGCCGATCCCGCTCCATGTTGTACTCGATCTTGGCTATCCAGTAGTCGCCGTTGCTACGTCGGGCAACCTTTCCCCGGTTCTGGTCCCAATTCCGGCCATGCCAGAAATCGCCGTCCACAAACACCGCGACCCGCTTTCCCCGGAAGACAAGATCGGGCTTGCCGGGAAGGTCTTTGGCATGCAGGCGATAGCGCGCACCCCGTGCCCAAAGCGCCCGGCGGAGCAGCATTTCGGCGCGGGTACCCGTGCGGCGATTTCTGCGCTTGGCTTTGGAGGCCTGCTCGGAGGCGGGACTGCGGTTATCGAAGCGGGGCGCCTTGCGCTGGCCGCCCATTTCGCCCTCCTAGGCTTGTGAGGCCGACCGGATGATATCCAGGGGATTGGAGGCCCAGCCCTGGTTGACCTTCACCCGGTTACTGATACGACCGGGGCATTTTTGATGCTCGTCCAGCTCCCGGGTCAAGGCATAGCGGAATTCCCACTGCTCGGTCCGGGGGTGCAGACAGGCCGCGGCCACCTGAAACTCCGAGGGGGCATAGTACCGGGAGCAAGGGTCCCCCTTGGCGGCCCGAGTACGCTGGAAGTCCAGCTTGTAGCTGCCATCGGCGTAGGTGTCACGAAGAATATTCTTGCATTCGATCAGCACAGGCGCCTGCCCGGGAAGACGCACCTCCACATCTGGCTGGCCCTCGCCCTCCAAAGGCCGACATTCCTCCAGCTCCGGCAACGCCCGCAGCTGCTCCACCAGATGACGCTCGGCCACCCAGCCACGCACCGCCATCTTCAGGCGCGGGGCGCTCTGGATCAGGTCCAGGATCTCGTCGGTGGTCAGTTCGAACTCCGCAGCGAGGTCGTGCAGGCGGCCCGGCTCCACAGCCGGCCCGGGCGCCTCCAGGCCCGCCTTGCGGATGGCGCTCAGGTCGCCAAACTTGTCCGCCAGCAAAGAGCGGTGGCCCTGGGAAAGGCCCTTGGCGGCCCGCTCGAAGCGGACGTACTCCAGGAATTGCTCCGGCTTGCCACCCACCAGCACCTCGGTAGGCTCCTCCAGACCCGACTGGTCCCGCTTCTCCCGCTCCCAGGCATGCCACCCGGATTCCTCGATGGCCTGGACGTGCTCCTCCTTGTACTCCATGGAGATGAAGAAGCGGGTGGGGCTGTGAAGGACCGGATCGGCAGCCACGAAGAAGCCGCGCTCGGTGTTGATGCCCACGAGCAGGGTCGTATACAGCTCGTAGGGGTCCTGCCACAGCTCGTGCAGCTCCTTGCCCTCCCGCTGCTCCGAGCCGTACTTCACCTGGAAGCGGTGCTCGTCCTCGGGGCGGTTCTTGGTCTCGCGCTGATTGGCGTTGAAGGCGTAGGCCACGATGCCCATGCGCTCGCCGTCCGGGACCTCGAAGGTGAGGCGGAAGGGGGCATGGTCGGGCTCGGAGGCCTTGAGAATCCGGCAGCCGCTCGCCTCCAGCGCCTCCCGCATGAAGCGAACCAGGGGCTCGCGGGCGTGGCGCTGGACGGAATAGGTGCGGTATTCCATGCGGGGTTATTCGGCGGCAGCCTGGCTGGCCCGGCGGCCCTGGCCCGTGCCCGGATGGGCCGTGTCACTGTCCACCAGGTGCAGGTATTTTCCGGGGACCGGGGCCACCGGCTCCGGCGGCGGGCAGTCGCCCCGGGCCGCCGGAATCAGGGAAGGGGTGCGGTCACGGGCGCTCTCGTCGTCGAAGAAACGGGCGCGGATCTCCAGGCCCAGCTTCTCGGCGAGCGCGGAGGGGACGGCGTTGCCCAGCTGCTTCTGCACGCTGTTGATATCTCCCTGCACCACGAAATCGTCGGGAAAGGTCTGCAGCCGGCACAGCTCGCGCATGGACAGGCGGCGGCTGTTCCAGTGGAAGGGCCCGGTGGCCGGCCCGGGCTGGGCGGTCAGGGTCCAGGAGGGCCGGTCCTTGGCGATCTTGAGCAGGAAGTTCCAGAAGCGCCGGCGCCAGCCGAACAGCGGCAGCCCCTCGCCGCGCTCCGTGTGGTAGAGGTAGTTCTGGCCCTCGGGGACCGCAGGCAAGAGGTCGCCCCATTTGCCCCGGGGCTGCAGCTCGGGGTCGTCCTCGTCCGTTTCCAGATCGCCGAGGGCATCCCAGGCGGTGCGCCAGTAGGGCAGGCCCTCGTCCAGGGGCAGGGCGCGCTGCTTCTCCAGGCCGGGCGGCGCCTGATGGGTGGGCTTCAGCTCCCCGAAGGTACGCCCGTCCCGGGAGCCGATCAGGAACACCCGCTCGCGGGTCTGCGGCACGCCGAAATCGGCGGCGTTGAGGATCAGCACCTCCACACCGTAGGCGGTACCGTGCTGGCGGTTGATGTCCTCCAGGGCTCGGCGGATGAGCTGGAGCCCCTCGTCCTTGCCCGAATAGGCCATCCCCGTGACGTTCTCCATGAGGAAGGCCCGGGGCCGGGTATCGCGCAGCACGCGCAGGAAGGCCTCCACGGTATCCGCCCGGGGATCGTCCAGGCGGGCGGAATCGCCGGTGGCCCAGTAGCCGCACTTGGAGAAGGGCTGGCAGGGCGGGCCCCCGAACAGGAGGTCGGGCTCTTCGGGGGCCAGGCCGGCGGCCTCAAGCAGGGATTCGGAGGGGACTTCCTGGATGTAGTCGAGGAAGACGGGCCAGTCGCGGTTGGCCCGCAGGGTCTCCACACAGTCGGCATCCGACTCCACGGCGGAGCCCACACGGAAGCCAGCGGCTTCCATGCCAAGGTCGAGGCCTCCCGCCCCTGAATAAAGACTGATCGCCCGAAGCCCAGACACGATTACCCCTTTTACAGGTGGCTCAGCCGCACTTGGAGTCGCCGCACTCCAGGCACAGGTTGCAGCCGTCCATGCGCACCATGGCCATGGCGCCGCAGGCGCCGCACTGGGTGGCGTTGGAAAGGGCTCCGGACTCCTCGGCCTTGGCCTTCTTGGCCTTGAGCTCCTCCGGCGTCTCCTGCTTCTCGATCATGCCGATGCGCTGCAGGTGCATCTCCAGCACCTCGCCGAGCTCGGCCACCAGGGAGGGCATATAGCGGCCGCCCTTCTTGAAGTAGCCGCCGGAGGGGTCGAACACGGAGCGCAGCTCCTCCACCAGGAAGCAGACGTCGCCGCCCTTGCGGAACACCCCGGAGATCACCCGGGTCAGGGCGACGATCCACTGGAAGTGCTCCATGTTCTTGGAGTTGATGAAGATCTCGAAGGGCCGGCGGTGCTCCTTGGCCGTGCCCTCGTGCATGACCACGTCGTTGATGGTGACGTACAGGGCGTGCTCGGACAGGGGCGTCTTGATCTTGTAGGTGGACCCTTCCAGCCGCTCCGGTCGCTCGTCGGGCGGCGTCACGTGCACCACGTCCGCCTCGCCCTGCTCGGCGGCCACCTGCGGGCCCTGGTTCTGGTCTTCCTCGTCCTTCACCACCGCGTAGCCGGTGATCTGCTTGTCGATCTTGATGGTCATTTCCGTTTCCTTCTGCCGTTGTGCGGGTGGGCCTCCCCCCTGAAGCCCGATGAATTCGGTCCCGGATGCTCCGGGGTATGGTCAGGCTTCGGCGTTCAGGGTGCGGATGCCGTAGGCCTTGATCTGCGGGTCCCGGGTGACGACCACCAAGCCTTCCGCCTGGGCCTGCGCCACCAGCATCCGGTCGAAGGGATCCCGATGGTGGGCGGGCAGGGCGCCCGCCTGCTCGCCGTGGAAAAAGGTTATCGGGAGGTGCGTGAACCCCTCCTCCGCCACCACCGCGTCCAGATCGTCCGGGGCCTGGAGCTTGCCCAGGGCCTTCTTGATGCCGATCTCCCAACCGGTGGCCGCGCTCACGTACACCGGGTTGGCGGGCTCGGCAATTCTTTTCCTCGCGCCCGCCCCCAGCCGGGGATCTTCGGCGAGCCACCAGAGGAAGGCGTGGGTATCGAGGAGCAGGCGCTCCATTCAGCCGTCCTCGAAGTCCCGAATCACCTCCTCAGGCGTCGCGTCGAAGTCCTCGGCCATGTGGATCCGGCCCTTGAACCGCCCCGGCGCGCGCGGCTCGGTGCGCTCTCGGTGCGGCACCAGGTCCAGATAGGGCTTGCCGGCCCGGGCGATCACCACCCGCTCCCCCTTCAGCACCAGCTCGCCCAGCTTGGAGAGCTTGGTCTTGGCCTCGTGGATGTTCACCTGCATGGGCGTATCCCCCAATGGTTTGGCCCTGGTTAGTCCAGTTTAGCTAAGCCGGGTTCCCGGGTGCAATTTTGGGTGCGGAGGACGGCTTCTGTCGGCCCCGCCCCTGCGCTTTGTCCGCCTTGACCACCAGTTAGACGGGGCTCTCCAATCAAATTTTATGTTTATCTCTATTTCTTCAAAAAGGATTTCAACTTATTCATCGGTGGTTACCGGCATTTCAAGTTTTAATTGATCAATCATATCCTGCGTTTTTCCATCTGTATCGGACATATCAATACTCCCACTTAAGATTGCATCTTTTAAATCAACCTCTTTGTCCCTAACCCGCCTAGCCAATTCCTCAAGCTGCCCGTACTTGCGAGGTTGATAAACGGGCGACCGTTCCAGGTTCTTTAATCTTCCAGCGTCATCTCGCACCCAAAAGGCAACTTCATCAATGGAATTTTCCCCCCTTCTTTGCGGATGCGCATACAGCCCAACATCCAAAAAGTAAGCAGAATACCTACCAGCCCTCTTCGAATTACTCGTATTGTCGGTAATCAAGTGGATAAGCCTCGCATCAACAAGCAGATCCACCAACCTTTTAATGCCAGGCTCGGCATCCAAAGCGTCTTTATTTATATGAAAACAATTTTTCTTTTTTATATCCCTGCAAAATCTTACAATATCGAACAACATTAGATCCCTTAGCTCCCTTTCAACCCCACTTCCTTCCTCAGTATCTACCTGCAATTCAGGCATCTTTGTATCTTCAGCATACTGCTGGGCGGCCTCATTAACGCGCATTTTCCCAACAGAATCTTCATTGCGCTCCCGGGAAATGGAAATAGAAGTCTTTACCACCCCAAAAAAATCACGGGGCACACCCCCTGAGGCCAAAACCGCTTGTTCAAACCCCTGCCCTTTAAAAATTGATTCGGGATCTTCAATGCCAACCTCTTCGCAGACTCCTCTCCAAAGAGCCTTAAGGAATCTATTTATTGAATCTAGGCGCCCTAATGGCAACTCCAAATCAACAACTTGGGCCTCATGGCCCGCTACTACACCTCGGCGCAGATCCTTTTCCTCGTAAAGCTGACTTCTATGCCTAATCGTCGCAATTTTTAGAAAAGAACTTGAGTCTTTGCAAATACGGTGAATGTAATCAATTACAGGAGGCTGATCGATCCTCCTTATAAAGTAAAAGTCATCAACCACAAAAAATATACAAGAACCGAAATGCTCAGCAACACCCTCCATCAAATCCTTGAAATCAAGAAGAAGCCTCTCTACTTTTTCTTTTTTATTTTCTTTTTGCCTTGCCAATGAGGTTCTGCTCTCACTGGACATCTCTCGGGTGGTGCGATTGAAGCGGGCATCCTTCCCACTTTTTTCTACGCCGCCCCCAATTCCCAGCTCTTCGCTTTTTTCCCCTGACTCACTCCTTTGATATTCTGCATCAATTTCATCTGACTCTTCTAGAAGAGCATTCAACCTATCACGGAGCTTCTCCACCTTAGGCAAAAGCTCTTTTCTCTTTTTCCCTTTGATATATTCATTAACCGGATGCGTTACTTTCTGGGAATAACCCAAAAACCAATCTTTGGTTAAGAGATCAGGCTTTTCTGTCAACCTAGAATGGAAAGATTCAACAAAAGACCGAAGGATCTGAATTAATATATCTGGGTAAGCTAATTCTTTTGCTTCTTCGACCCCAAACTTAATCACCAAAACATCTTTTTCTTCTGCTTCCCGACTTAATTCCGATAAGAGCCTGGTTTTACCAGAACCTCGCCGGCCCATTACTACGTGGTTAGTTTTTCCCTGAATCCTACTAAGAGCACTATTCGGATCTTGATAACTTCCATCCCCACCAGGGCGCCATCTAACAAGTTCATCCAACCTCGCAACTAAGTTATCGATTTTTTCGTTTTCCAAATCCATCATTAATTCCCCCTTAAAATTATTATCTCTCAGGGGTGGTCAAGGGGGAGAAAAGTCTTCCCCTTAGCATTTAAAACCGCCCGTAATACCCCTCCTTCAACGCGTCATACAGATTCGCCGCGTTGTGCACCTCGCCGTCGTACTCGATCTCCTCGTCGCCGCGGACCTCCACCGTGGAGCCGTCCTCCAGCTCGAAGCGGTAGGTGGTGTTCTTCAGGTCCTTGTCCTGCACCAGCACGCCCTGGAAGGCCTCCGGGTTGAAGCGGAAGGTGGTGCAGCCCTTGAGGCCCTTGTCGTAGGCGTAGAGGTAGATGTCCTTGAAGTCCTGGAAGTCGAAGTCCTGGGGCACGTTGATGGTCTTGGAGATGGAGCTGTCGATCCACTTCTGCGCGGCGGCCTGGATCTCCACGTGCTGCTGCGGGGAGATGGTGTTGGTGTCCACGAAGTAGTCGGGCAGCCGGTGCTCCGGGTCCTCGGCCTCCGGGTCGGCCTCGGGGTCGACGAACTGCTTGTAGGCGAGCAGCTCGTAGGAGTCCACCTCCACCTTCTCCTTGGACTTCTTGCCGTCCCGGATCACGTTGCGGAAGTACTTGTGGGCGAAGGACGGCTCGATGCCGTTGCTGGCGTTGTTGGCCAGGGACAGGGAGATGGTGCCCGTGGGCGCGATGGAGCTGTGGTGGGTGAAGCGCGCCCCGTGCTCGGCGATGGGGTCGGTGACCTCCTTGGGGAACTGCTGCATGTAGCGGCTGTAGCGGGCCATGAGCACCTTGCCCGGCACCTGGTCGCCCACCTGGTAGCCGTCCTCCGCCATCTCCGGGCGCAGGCGCAGCATCTCCTCGTCCACGGTGAAGACCTCTTCCATGATCGGTGCCGGGCCTTTCTCTTTTGCCAGCTCGGCGGCGGTGCGCCAGCCGGTCTCGGCCAGCTCGCGGGAGACCTTTTCCGTGAAGTCCACGGACTTGGGCTCGCCGTACTTCATGCGCAGCATGGCCAGGGTGGAGCCCAGCCCCAGGAAGCCCATGCCGTGGCGGCGCTTCCTCTGGATCTCCTCCTGCTGGCGGTCCAGGGGCAGGCCGGAGATCTCCACCACGTTGTCCAGCATGCGGGTGAACACCGCCACCACCTCGCGGTACTGGTCCCAGTCGAAGTAGGCGTCCTCGGTGAAGGGATTGCGCACGAACTGGGTGAGGTTCACCGAGCCCAGCAGGCAGGCGCCGTAGGGAGGCAGGCCCTGCTCCCCGCAGTTGTGGGCGTGAATGCCGTTGGCGTCGAACTCGTTCACGCCGGGGACCTGGACGTCGTAGACCGGCTCGGTGCCTTCTTCGACGATGGTCTCCACCCGGGCGGTAAAGCGCTCGCGGTTGAGGGAGCGCTTGTAGCTGCCAAGCAGGTTCGTGAGCCGGGCGTGCTTGTCGGTATCCGCGAAGCCGATCTCCTCCCGGAAGCGGGCCAGATTCTCGCCGGCGATCACCAGCTCGTGCTGGGGCTGGATGGCGTAGTCGGCGCTGCCGCCCTTGCCGTCGGGAAGCTCGGCGGTGCCAACGCCCGCCCTGCGATCGGTGTAGAGAGTGGACTTGATGCCCAGGCGCAGCAGCATCCGCTGCACCGCCTCCAGGCGCGGGAGGTCCGACTGCGCAAGGCGCACGGATACGCCCTTGGCCTGGGTGCCCTGCACCGAGCCATCGGCGTCGAACAGTCCCCGCAGGAAACCACGATAGAAATCGGCGGAGGCACGCTCCATCGCCGGGGTAATGGCCTTGTCGCCCGGGGCCATGCCCAGCTCGCCGGCCAGGTCCTTGAGCGCCTTCATGGTCAGGCGGGACTCGTTTCTTTCGGGGATCTCCCGCCAACCCGCGAAATCGGCTCGATGGGGCAGGCCCTCGGCAGCCCTTAGGGCTTCCGCCATTACCGCCTTCGGGCCCATCGCCTGGGTTCCGTCAGCGGCGGGGGCGGACTGCCAAACGGACAGTACCGCCTGGTCGGCCTTGAGCGTTCCGTCACCCACCAGCAGGCCGGACAGATAGCCCTGCTCGTGGGTATAGGGACCCTCCCAATCAGCGTTTCCGCGGTGGTCGTGGAGCAGCACTCGGTCCCCGGCTTCCAGCTCCCCGGCAGCCACCCAGGCGGTCTCGGTGGACCAGCGGGTCTGGCGCACCACCTTGCGTACCTGGTGGTCACTGGTGAGCCGCAGGCTATAGCCCTCCTGGGTGGTCAGGCGTACCACCGGCTTGTCGGCGGTATGGAAGAAGCCCTCGGGCGCGGTGGGGTGGTCGGATCCGTCCACCCGGGCATGGAAAGAGGTTCCGATGAGATCCCGCACCTGGCGCGGCCCCTCGCCGGTCTGCACCCAGGTGTCCGCGGTCACGCACGGATTGGTCGCCCGGATGTTCTCCACGTACCAGTTGTTGTTCATGTCGTTGTACTGGTCGATGAGGATGAAGCCGGGCTCGGCGTAGTCGTAGGTGGAGGACATGATGGCGTTCCACAGGTGGCGCGCCTTGATGGTGCGGTACACCTTGCACGCCACGCGCCCGTCGTTGCCGGTGATGTAGCCCTCCTTGGAGGGCCAGTCGCGCCACACCACCTGCTCGGGATCGTTGAAGTCGATGTCCTCCACCTCCGCCTGCTTCTCGGAGATGGGGAACACCAGCGGCCACCAGCCGTCGCTCTTCACCGCCTCCATGAAATCGTGGGTCACCAGCAGCGACATGTTGAACTGGCGCAGGCGGCCGTCCTCGCGCTTGGCGCGGATGAAGTCCTGCACATCCGGGTGGCCCACTTCGAAGGTGGCCATCTGCGCGCCGCGGCGCCCGCCCGCGGAGGAGATGGTGAAGCACATGCGGTCGAAGATGTCCATGAAGGACAGGGGCCCGGAGGTGATGGCGCCGGCGCCCGCCACGAAGGCGCCCTTGGGCCGCAGGGTGGAGAAGTCGTAGCCGATGCCGCAGCCCGCCTTCAGGGTCAGCCCCGCCTCGTGCACCTTGCGGAGGATGCCGTCCATGGAGTCGTCCACGGTGCCGGAGACGGTGCAGTTGATGGTGGAGGTAGCGGGCTTGTAGTCCTGGCCGCCGGCGTTGGAGACGATGCGCCCCGCGGGGATGGCGCCCTGGCGCAGGGCCCACAGGAAGCGCTCGTACCAGTGCTCGCGCTGGTCGGCCTCCTCCACGTCCGCCAGGGCGCGGGCCACGCGCCGGTAGGTGCCGTCCACGTCCGCGTCCACCGGCTCGCCGCGCAGGTCCTTGAGGCGGTACTTCTTGTCCCAGATGTCCAGGGAGGCGGCCTGGAACTCCACCCGGGCCGGCGCGGCGTTCTCGTTGAGCGGCTGGACGTTGGCGGTCATGGGCTTCCTCCGGGGTGACGGTATGGCAGCCACAGCAGGCCGGCGCCGGGGGGGACGCGGCCCTGTGGAAAATGTGGAACCTGTGGAAAAACACAATATCTTGTGTCTCCCGATTCAAGCTAACCAAATATATGGCCGACCGCAAGGAGGACTTTGTCCCTGGCCCTCCTCCGGAAGCGGGGGCCATTTTCGTCGGCCTTTCGGACATTGTAAGCGCACACAAACCGTCCCGAATTGAAGGGATCCCGGATCTGCAGTAGGCTGCCCCCTTTCCCCGTCCCCGCCGAGCGGACTGACTCCGGAGCCAGAGGACCGAGCCGCCATGAGCGCCGACCGCAGCGACGACGCCAAGCAGGAAAACGCCACGCCCACCACCCACTTCGGCTTCCAGGAGGTGCCGCTCTCCGAGAAGGCCAAGCGGGTCAAGGGCGTGTTCGACTCGGTGGCGGGCAACTACGACCTGATGAACGACCTCATGTCGGGCGGCCTGCACCGCTGGTGGAAGCGCTACACGGTCATGCGCGCCGAGCCCAAGCCCGGGGACCGGATCCTGGACGCGGCCGGGGGAACGGGGGACCTGGCGCGGCTGTTCAGCCCCAAGGTGGGGCCGCGCGGCTGGGTGCTGGTGTCGGACATCAACTACGAGATGCTGCACGTGGGCCGCCGGCGGCTGGCGGACGAGGGGCTGGTGGGCAATCTGGACTGGCTCACCGCCGACAGCGAGCAGCTGCCGCTGCCCTCGGACCACTTCAACGTGGTCACGGTGGCCTTCGGCCTGCGCAACATGACCCGCAAGGGCAAGGCCCTGCAGGAATTCCTGCGGGTGCTGAAGCCGGGCGGGCAGCTGCTGGTGCTGGAGTTCTCCCACCCGGTAGCCCCGCTCAAGCCCTTCTACGACGCCTACTCCTTCCACATGATCCCGCGCATGGGCAAGGTGGTAACGGGGGACTCCGACAGCTACCAGTACCTGGTGGAGTCCATCCGCCAGCACCCGGACCAGGAGACCCTGCGCGAGATGTTCGCCGACGCCGGCTTCACCCGCACCGGCTACACCAACCTCACCGGGGGCGTGGTGGCCCTGCACACCGGCTTCAAGCCCTAACCGCCGGGGAACGCCGTGCCCGCCCCGCCTCCCGCCAAGCCGCCCGCCGCCTACCGGCGCCTGCGGCCGCGGCATGTGCTGCGCATGCTGCGCATCGCCCGCACCTTCGCCAAGTACGGCCTGGACGAGCTGATCGGCGCCATCCCCTTCTTCCGGCCCTACGCCTGGGTCAGCCGGCTGGTGCCCTTCCGCAACCGCATCGTCCGCACCCACAGCCGCGGCGCCCGGCTGCGCCTGGCCATGGAGGCGCTGGGACCGCCCTTCATCAAGCTGGGCCAGATTCTCTCCACCCGCCGCGACCTGCTGCCCGAGGACATCATCGGCGAGCTCTCCGCCCTGCAGGACGCGGTACCGTCCTTCCCCAGCGACCAGGCCGCGGCCATGGTGGAGCGCTCCCTGGGCGCGCCCCTGGCGGAGAGCTTCCTCGAGTTCGACCGGGAGCCGGTAGCCTCCGCCTCCATTGCCCAGGTGCACCGGGCGGTGCTGCCCGACGGCGAGGTGGTGGCGGTGAAGGTGCGCCGGCCCGGCATCGAGCGTGTCATCGAGACGGACCTGGCGGTGATGTTCGCCTTCGCCGCGCAGGCGGAGCGCTACCTGGCGGAGGCGCGGCGGCTGCGCTTCGTGGCGGTGGTGGGGGAGTTCGCCAAGACCATCCACGACGAGCTGGACCTGGAGAAGGAGGGGGCCCACGCCAGCCAGCTGCGCCGCAACTTCCGCAACAACCCCGTGCTGCGCGTGCCGCGCATCTACTGGGGCCACACCACCCGCGATGTGCTTACCATGGAATGGGTGGAAGGGCTCCCCATCGACGAGCCCGACAAGCTCGCCGAGGCGGGGGTGGACGTGGTGGAGGTGTCGCGCAACGCCGCGGAGGTGTTCTTCCAGCAGGTGTTCCGGGACGGCTACTTCCACGCCGACATGCACCCGGGCAACGTCTTCGTGGGGCCGGGGAACCAGCTGCGGGTGGTGGATTTCGGCATCATGGGCATCCTGGCCGCCGACCAGCGCCGCTACCTGGCCGACATGCTGCTGGCCTTCCTGCGCCGCGACTACACCCGTGCCGCGGAGGTGCACCTGGAGGCGGGGTACGTGCCGCCGGACACGGACATGGTGGCCTTCGAGGACGCCCTGCGCGCCATCGCCGAGCCGGTGCTGGACCGGCCGCTGCAGGACATCTCCATGGCCAACCTGCTCATGCGGCTGTTCCAGACCACCCGGCGCTTCCACATGCAGACCCAGCCGCAGCTGGTGCTGCTGCAGAAGACCATGGTCAACGTGGAGGGCATCGCCCGGGACTTCAACCCGGAGATGAACATCTGGCTGGCCGTGCAGCCCCTGCTGCGCGAGTGGATGGAGGAGGAGAAGGGGCCCACGCGGCTGTGGAACGAGCTGCGGCAGGAGGCCCCGGAGTGGAACCGGCTGCTGCCCCGCCTGCCCCGGGTCACCTCCGCCTTCCTGGAACGGGCCGTGAACGACGAGCTGGTCCTCAACCTCCGCGGCCCGCAGCTGGACCAGCTCCGCCAGGAGGTGCGCACCGGCATCCGCCGGCTGGCCCTCACCTGGACCGGGGCCACCCTGCTGGTGGCGGGGGCCGCCTCCGCCCTGATCCCCGGCCTCGGCGCGCGCCTGGGCTTCCCGGCGTGGTGGCTGGCCGCCGGACTGGCGGGGGCGGGCCTGGCCGCCGTCCTGTGGAGTCCCGCCGACCGGCGCTGAGGCTCCGCCCGATCCCGGGCTTCTCGCCCCGTGGGCGCCCCTCGGAGGGCCTGGCCCATGCCGGACAGCGTGCTCCTGCACCTGGATATCCAGACCCTGTTCCTCCTGCTGGCGGTGCTGGGGGCGCTGGTGGCCGTGGTGTTCGGCGGCCTGTGGGTGCAGGGGGTGGGCCGGCCGGAGTCCGGCCCCTGGGCCGCCGGGCACGGCCTGGCCGGCCTGGGTTACCTCCTCTCCGCCCTGCGCGGCAGCGCCCCGGAACTGGTGGCCACGGTGCTGGGCGAGACCCTGGTGCTCGCCGGCGCGGTGCTCCTCCTCAAGGCCCTCCACCAGCGCGCCGGTCGGGCCTTCGCCGACGCCTGGGCCCTGGCCGGGGTGGTCGCGGCGGGGGCCGGCATGGCCTTCTACACCTACCTGCTGCCCAGCCCGCCCGCCCGGATCGTACTCTACACCGTAGCCGGCGCGGCGCTCCTGGGCGCCTGTAGCGCGGTTCTCCTCGCCACCCCTGTCCGGCAGCGCACCTGGACCCACCTCCTCATGGGCGGGGCCTTCCTGGTCGCCGCCGCGGGGCTCGCGGCCCGCGCGGTGCTGGCCCTGGCCGCGCCGCCCGCCGGGCCCTTCGGCAACCTCCTGGTCCACGGGGTCTCCAAGGCCGTGCTCGTCGCCGCGGTGGCCGGCTGGACCCTGGGCTTCCTGTGGCTGATCACCCTGGACCTGCGCCGCACCCTGGAGCGGGAGGTGGCCTCCCGGCGCCGGAGCGAGCGTCTGTTCCGCTCGGTGTTCGAGCACAGCGCCAACGCCATCGCCCTGGGGGACGAGGAGGGGCGCATCGTCCTCGCCAACGCTGCCTTCGCCGATCTTCTGGGGCGATCGGTAGAAGAGCTGGAGGGCCGCTCCTTCCGCGAGCTCACCCATCCCGATGACGTCGCCGAGGAGGTCGAGCGGATCCGCGAGGGCCTGGCCGCCGGCTCAGGCTCGGTGCGCCTGGAGAAGCGCTTCCTGGACCACGGGGGCCGCTCCGTGTGGGTGGACCTCACCTTATCGCGGCTGCGGGACGCGGCGGGCGGAGACATCCGCTACATCGCCGTGGCCAACGACATCCGCGCGCGGAAGGCCGCCGAGGCGGAGCTGGAGTACCGGGCCACCTACGACGCCCTCACCGGCGCCGTGAACCGCCTGCACTTCGAGGACCTCCTGGACCGGGAGCTGTACCGGGTGGACCGCTACGAGGGGGAGGCGGCCCTGGTGATGTTCGACCTGGACTTCTTCAAGGCCGTCAACGACGCCCACGGCCACGCCACGGGCGACGCCGTGCTCCGGGAGCTGGCGGCCCGGGTCCAGGGGCGGCTCCGGGACACCGACGTGCTGGCCCGCTGGGGCGGCGAGGAGTTCCTGGTGCTCCTGCCGGAGACGGACGCCGCCGCGGCGGTCAAGGTGGGCGAGGACCTGCGCCGCCTGGTGGCTGGCACCACCTTCGCCGAGGGCCTGTCCCTCACCATCAGCGTGGGCGTGGCCGGCATCCATCGGGGGGACACCATGAAGGCCCTGCTCAAGCGGGTGGACGACGCCCTCTACACCGCCAAGACCGCCGGACGCAACCGGCTGGTGCGGGCCCCCGACCATCCGCCGGCGCCCCGCGACCCCGGAGACCAGCGCTAGCCCGCCCCACGGGGCCGGCGGCGAGGACGGCCGCCGGTTTGCCCCCTTCCCCACCTGTCCTATGGTGAAAGTAGCCCCTTCCATCGAGCGCCGTCCGATGCCGACGGGCCGAACCGGACAGGGAGGCCGACCCCGCATGGCGCCATCCCCTCCCACCATCCACCTGCACAGCGTGGCCGGCGGCGTCCGGGCGAAGCCCACCGGTCGCTGGGCCCTGCTTACCGCCCCGCGGGACCGGCGCCGCGCCCGGGACCAGCTCGCCGCCCTCGCCCGCCCCCGGGCCATGGGCTGGGACCTGCGGGGCATCGAGGGAATCGACACGGCCGGCGCCCTCCTCCTCTGGCGGGCCTGGGGGCGCCGGCTGCCCGCCGACCTGCGCCTGCACCCCTATCAGGAGAACATCTTCCGGCGGCTGGAGCGGCCGGCCGCCCCGACCACCCCCGCCGAGGAGGTTTCGCCGGGGCCCCTGGTCCGCCTGGGGGCAGCCATCGCCCTGGTCCTGGGGCGGACGGCCGACCTGACCGTCCACGCCGGGCAGGTGCTCCTGGCGGGGCTCCATACCCTGACCCATCCCCGCTCCGTCCCCTGGACCGAGCTGGCCGCCACGGTCTACAAGGCCGGCTACCGGGCCGTCCCGCTGGTGATCCTGGTCAATTTCCTGGTGGGCCTGGTGATGGCCTACCAGATCGGCCTAGCCATCAGCCGCTACGGCCCCAACACCGCCCTGGTGGGCGTATTCGGCACCGCCGTGCTGCGCGAGATCGCCCCCTGGGTCACCGCCATCATCGTCGCCGGCCGCACGGGATCGGCCATCACCGCCGAGATCGGGGCCATGCACCTCACCCGGGAGATGCTGGCCCTGCGCACCCTGGGCATCTCCCCCGTGCTCCGGCTGGCCCTGCCCCGCGTGGCGGCGCTGGCCGTCACCGTCCCCCTGCTGGTGGTCCTGGGGGGGTTCTTCGCCGTCCTGGGCGGCATGGTCATCGCCGAGCCCGCCCTGGGCATGGCCCCCGGGCGCTTCCTGGAGCGGCTCCCCCACGACGTCCCGCCGGTGAACTTCTGGATCGGCATGATCAAGGGGGCCTCCAACGGCGTGATCATCGGGGTGGTGGCGAGCTTCTTCGGCCTGCACAGCGCCCCCAACACCGAGAGCCTGAGCCGGCGGACCACGGCCTCGGTGGTCACGGGGCTGGCCACGGTTCTGGTCCTAGACGCCGCCATCGGCGCCCTGTTCGTGGACGTGGGCCTGCTGTGACAGCGGCAACGACCGAGGGAGCCATGATCCAGATCCGGGGCCTCGGCACCCGGATCGGGCCCCGCTGGATTCACCGCCACCTGGACCTGGAGACGGCGTCCGGAGAGGTGGTGGGGGTCGCGGGGGCGAGCGGCAGCGGGAAATCCCTGCTGCTCCACCAGATCCTCGGCCTCCTGCGGCCCGACGAGGGGACGGTGCGGGTGCACGGAGTGGATCCCTTCCGGGCCTCCCCCGGCGACTACCAGTGGCTGCGCAGCCAGTGGGGGGTCCTCTTCCAGACCGGGGCCCTGTTCAGCGCCTTCAGCGTGTTCGACAACGTGGCCTTCCCGCTCCGGGAGCTGGCGCGGGCGGGGAACCGCCTGGAGGAGGAGCTGATCCGCGAGCTGACCTGGCTGAAGCTGGACAGCGTGCAGCTCGAGCCGGCGGACGCCCACAAGCGCCCGGAGGCCCTCTCCGAGGGCATGGCGAAGCGCGCCGCCCTGGCCCGCGCCCTGATCCTGGACCCCTCCCTGCTCCTGCTCGACGAGCCCACCGCCGGCCTGGACCCGGCCCTGGCCGGGGAGTTCGCCGATCTGGTCACGGGGTTGCGCGCGGAACTGGAGCTCAGCGGCCTGGTGATCAGCCACGACCTGGACCTCCTGGCCACCCTGAGCGACCGGGTGGCGGTGCTGGCCGCGGGCCGCATCGTGGCCCAGGGGACCCTGGAGGAGGTGGCCCGGGTGGACCACCCCTTCATCCAGGGCCTGCTCCGGCCCAGCCGCGGCCAGGAGCGGATCCGCCGCCTGACCCAGGGGACCGGCTGACCATGGAGAACCGCGCCCACGCCCTCGCGGCCATCCTCTTCCTGCTGCTGCTCGGCCTGGGGGGCGCCTACCTCTACGCCTGGATGCGCGGGCCCGAGCCCGAGGACCGCATCTACCGGGTGGTCACCACCCAGTCCGTGGGAAGCCTCCGGGCCCATTCGGAGGTGACCTACAAGGGCCTGGTGGCGGGCCATGTCCGGGCGGTGGAGCTCCACCCCGAGGACCCCGACCGGGTGGTCATCGAGCTTGGGGTCCGGGAGGGGGTCCCCGTCACCGAGTCCACCTACGCGGAGATCGCCACGCGCGGCATCACCGGGGCCAGCCACCTGGCCCTGGAAAAGGACCCGGAGGACGGCGACCGCCCCCTGGCCACTTCGCCGGACTCCCCGGGCCGGATCCCATTGCGGGAAGGGACCTACGCCACCTTGCTGGGCAACGCCCGGGAGGTCGCCGAGCAGATGACCACCCTGACCCGGCGCCTCAACCGCCTGGTGGACGAGGGGAACCGCGAGCGGGTCGCCGGCGTGCTCGACGGGGCCGTGCGGGTGCTGGACCGCGTGGAGGCCCTGAGCACGGCGCTGCGGCCGGGCGCCGAGCGGGTGGAGGGCGTGCTGGCGGAAACGGACCGGGCGGTCCGCGACGGCCGCCACACCCTGGCCCGCATCCGCGAGCTGGCCGGGTCCGCCCGGGAGGAGGTGGGGCGGGTGGGGACGGCCGCGCGGTCCTGGCAACGCCTGGGGGAGGCGGGCCGGGAGGCCGTGGCGGAGGGCGAGCAGCGCCTCCTGCCCCGGGTGGATGCCCTCGCCGGGCGCTTCGACCGCATCGCCGCCAGCCTGGAGGAGCTCAGCGCGCTCCTGCGGGAGCAGCCCCAGGCGGTGATCTACGGCCCGCCGGCGGCCCCGCCGGGACCCGGGGAGGAGGGATTCGAGTGGCCCGACCCGGGCGGCCAGCGGTGAGGGTGCGTGGCTGGATCGGGGTGGTGGTGCTCGGGTGCGCCGCCTGCGCGCCGCGCTCGGCCCCCTGGCCGGATTCCTATCGGTTGGCCGTCTCCCGCGAGGAGGCGGCGGTGGAAGCCCCGACGTTCCCGGAAACCACCTTGCGGGTGGCCCCGGTGCGGGGCACCTTCAGCGCGGCGGGGCGGGACATCCATTACAGCCTGCGGTACCAGTCCCCCGTCCACGTGGGCCGCTACGGCGAGTCCCGCTGGGCGGCCCCGCCCCGCCGCATGATCGGAGAGGCCGTGGCCGCCTGGCTCGCGGCGGGGGGCCACTGGGAGGCGGTCCTGGGCCCGGACGACCCGGGGAAGGCCGATTACGTGCTGCACCTGGAGGTGCTGGAGCTCATGCAGGTCTTTCCCGCCCCCCGGGAGGGCCGCGCGGTCCTGGTGGTCCAGGCCGGCCTGCGGGGTTCCCGGGAGGAACCCCCGCGGCAGGAGCGGTTCTCCTACCAGCGGGCCAGCCCGCGCGCCGACGCCCGGGCGGCCGCGGAGGGCCAGGAGCGCAACCTGGCACGCCTCTGCCGGGACCTGGAGCGGTGGCTCCTCGAGGCCGTGCGCGAGAGGCGCTGACCGGCCGTTACCGCTCCAGGCGGATGGCCAGCAGGCCCCGGTCCGTGCCCTCCACGTAGCCGGTCACCCGTCGCTCGGGGGCATGCACGTCGCCCCGGGGGTAGAGGTCCACGGAGACCGGAGTTTCGGCCTCGAAGCCCAGGGAACCCACCTCGAGGTCCACCCGGTGGCGGTTGATGCGGGTAACGGCCCCCATGGCGACGGGGAGCCCCTGGTGGAAGACCATACCCCGGTCGTAGAGGGGCAAGGCCGCGGGATCGGGAGCGGGCATGGGCGGGTCTCCTGCCTTTCGCCGGGCGGGCCGCTACCGGGCGCCCACCAGGAAGATGGTCCCCCGCTTTTGCAGGTCCAGGGCCGTCTCCCGGGCGGGCTCCCAGGCGCCGAAGGCGGCGGGACCCTGCTCGCCGCGCAGGACCCAGGAATGCCCCTCCTGGCGAGGGCGGGCACGCACGCGCCACACCCCCGCGCCGGGGTCCCACTCCGCATGGGGTGGGCGGACCAACCCCATCATCACGCCCATCTGCATGGTCTCCGGATCCACAAGGTGACTGCTGCGCTCCATGGCAACCTCCTCCGGCGGTAGCCGGGCCGGGAAAGGACACCTTTCCGGCACGAGTGGGCGGGGGTCGAAAGGGGAAAGGCGGGATCCCTGCCGGAACCGTATGGGGGAAAAGCCAACCCGTGCGCGACCATCCTAAAGTGTCAGCACGGTTCCCAGGATCCGGGGCCTCCTTTACACCGGCCGGATCTTCCCCATGTTCGGAAACGGCTCCGGTGAGCTCGGCATTCCCCGGCCACGCCCGGGGTCCAAGCCCTCCCCAGCGGGGGAGCCGGCCCAATTCCCCGGCCCGCACGGGATCGGGTTGGATTCCAGAGCGCTTGGCTCGGCTCCTTCCCCCGGAATCCCCGAGCCTGGAAGGCACCTCTGACCCCGGCGAACGCGCCGACCGCCCGGACGCAGAAGGGCCCGCCCCCGTGGGGCGGGCCCTTCTGCTTGCTCCGCTCGGCTTTGCCGCGGCGCGCTCAGGCGGGGGCGGCCGCCTGGGGGCGCATGAGTCCCGATTCCACCTCGTCGCGCTTGGCCCGGCCCTCCAGGATCTCCACCAGCTCCAGGGCGAAGTCCATGGCGGTTCCAGGGCCGCGGGAGGTGGTCACCTTGCCGTCGCGGACCACAGGCTCCTCCCGGTAGTCCACGCCCACGGCGGTGAGCTTCTCCTTGACGGCGGGGAAACTGGTGGCGCGCTTGCCGTCGAGCACCCCGAAGCCCGCGAGCACCGAAGGGGCCGCGCAGATGGCGGCAATCTCCTTGTCCTCGCCCTGAAGCCGCTCCACCAGGGCCTGGAGGTCGCCGCTCTCGGCGAGCCGGGGCGTGCCCGGACCGCCCGGAAGCGCCACCATCTCCACCTCCGGGTCGTCCTTGACGGCGGCGACGGTGGTGTCCGCCCCCACCGGCACGTCGTGGGAGGAGCGCACGGGGCTGTCGCCCACCGCGGCGGTGACCACGTCGACCCCCGCGCGCCGCAGGATGTCCACGATAGTGAGGGCTTCCACTTCCTCGAAGCCTTCCACCAGGGGTACGACAACGCGGCTCATGGTGCCTCTCCTTCGCCTTGGTTGGTTTTGCTGCGGGCCAGCGTTCCGGCTCGGGCCGCCTCGCTGGAGCGCACCGCCACCACCTCGCGCACCGGAACGATCTCCACCCCCGCCGCCGAGGCCGAGGGCAGCATCTCCTGCAAGACCTTGAGAGTCGCAGGGTGGGGGTGGCCAATGGCGATGGCCGTGCCCCGTTGCCGGGCCTCTTTCAGAAGCTCCCGGAACTGGCCGCGGACGTATTCCTCCGTCGGCTCGTGGTCGAGGAAGACGTCCCGGCTCGCCGAATGGATCCCGGCGGACCGGGCCTCCTCCAGCCCCCGGCTCTTGTGGGTGGTTCGCGAGTCCACGAAGAACAGGCCGTGGTCGCCGAGGGCCTCCATCACCCAGCCCATGGACCGGGCATCGGCGGTCATGGCGCTGCCCATGTGGTTGTTGATGCCCACAGCGTGGGGGATGCCTTCCAGATTGGCGCGCAGCCTACGCAGCAGGGCCTCCCGGTCCATGTCCGCACGCAGGAAGGTGGGCCCCAAGGGGATGCCGCTGTCCCCCGGCTCCATGGGCATATGCACCAGGACTTCCTTTTTGCGGGCATGGGCCTGACGCGCCGTATCTTCGGCATGTTGGGTACCCGGGAGGACGGCCATGGCCACCGGGAAGGGCAGCCGGCTGATGGCCCGCGCCTCGGCGCGGCTGCGGCCCAGGTCGTCGATGATGATGGCAGCGCGCGGACCGCGATCCCGCAGTCCCGAACCCTCGCCCTGGGGATCAGAGGGACCCTCTGCGAGCCCCTCTCCTACCTGGGGCGTCCGCTGCACGGTGCGGTGGGCCGCGGAATCCCCGCCGCTGTACATCCACACCCCGATACCGGCCACCAGCCCCAGGAGAAGCCCGACCCCCAGGAAGCCGGCGGCCAAGTACCGCCGCCGGCGCTGGGCCGGGCTCGGCTTCTTGCGCCTGGCACTACCGTTTCGGGCCACGCTCCGCTTCCCTCAGGAGGCCTGCTTGGACTCCATAAGGATGATGCCGCGCAGGAGGTTCAGGGCCTGGTTGAGCTGATAATCGTCCATGTAATCCGGCGTTTCATCATCCTCCGACGGCTCCTGGCCCTCCTCGCCGCCTTCTTCGCCATCCAGGCTGTTGTTCATCAAGTGGCCGGGGAGGTCCTGCTCGGTCAGGCGATCGCCGTTGTCCTCGGGCTGAGAGACCTCCAGCGGCTGGACGGCGATGTCCGGCTCGATGCCATCGGCCTGGATGGACCGACCCTCGGGCGTGAAGTACCGGGCGGTAGTGAGCTTGAGACCGGAGCCGTCGGACAGCTCCAGGATGCTCTGCACCGACCCCTTGCCGAAGGTGGGAGTGCCCACCACCAGGGCCCGTTCGGCGTCCTGCAGGGCGCCGGCGACGATCTCGGAGGCCGACGCGGAGCCGCTGTTCACCAGCACCACCATGGGCTTTCCGTTCATGGCCTCGTCCGGGTTGGCATTGAGGGTCATTTCGCTGTCGGACTCGCGGCCCTCGGTGTAGACGATCTTGCCTCCCTCGACGAAGGCGTCAGCCACCTCCACCGCCGAGGAAAGGACGCCCCCGGGGTTGTTGCGCAGGTCGAGGACGAGGCCCCGAAGCTCGTCGCTCTCCCCCTGTTCCTGCAGTTCGTTGAGCTGCTCGCGCACTTTGGCCCCGGTATCCTGCTGGAACTGCTTGACCCGCAGGTAGCCGACCCCGTGGGGCAGCATGCGGGAGCTCACGCTCTCGATGCGGATCACGTCCCGGGTGACGGTGAAGTCCCGCGGCTGCTCGAAGCCCTCGCGGACCACGGTGAGCTTGATGTCGGAGCCAGGCTCACCCCGCATCTCGTCCACCGCCTCCATGAGGTTCATGTCCTTGGTCGGGGTGTCGTCGATGCGCACGATCAGATCGCCCGCCTTCAGCCCGGCCTTATCCGCGGGAGTGCCATCGATGGGGGAGACCACCTTGATGAAGCCGTTTTCGGTGGTGACCTCAATGCCCAGGCCGCCGAACTTGCCCTCCGTCTCCACCTGCATCTCGCCGAGCATGTCCTTGGTGAGGTAGGAGGAATGGGGATCGAGCTCGCGGAGCATGCCGTCGATGGCCCCCTTCATCAGGTCCTCGTCGGACACCTCCTCCACGTACTTGCCCTTGATCTGGGAGTACACCTCGCTGAAGAGCTGGAGCTGCTCGTAGGGAATGGGCACCTCCTCCGAGGAGATCTCCCGCTCCGCCTGGGAGATCCTCTCCAGCGTAAGGCCGGTCCCGATGAGGATGCCCAGCATCAGGACGAAAAAGGTTTGCAGGCGTTTCCGCGATTTCATGCATGGCTCCATATGGCGAATACGTTCCCCGCTCCGCGCCGGCGTGCAGGGGGGGATCAGGCTCCGGCGGGGGGTCTCCGGATGCGACCCACCCGGGAGGTTCGGCCATCCCGGAGGGCAGGGGCCCGGAATTTTTTTAACGGCCGGCGGAGCGTTCGTCGCCGCCGCCCGGCGCACGACACCATTTCAAGGGGTCAACGGGCTGGCCGTCCTGGCGAATCTCAAAGTAGGTGGCAGGTCGTGGCCGGCCACCGGTGGTGCCCACTTCGGCCACCGGGGCCCCTGTTTCCACCCATTCCCCTACTTCCTTGTATACCACACGGTTATGGGCATACAACGAGAGCAGATTGTCGCCGTGGTCGATGATGGTGATGAGCCCATAGCCCCGGAGACGGCCCGCGTAGGCCACCCGACCCCGGAAGATGGAGCGAACCTCGGTTCCCGCCTCGGCGCCCAGCAGCAGTCCCTGCCACTGCATGGAACGGCCCTCTCTGGACTCCCCGAAGCGGGCCAGGACCGCGGGCTCGGCCACGGGCAGGGAGAGCTCCCCCTTGCGCGCCGCCATGTGCTTTTCGCCCACCTCCTGGAGGACCCCGTCCTCGCGCAGTCCACGCAGTCGCTCGATAACCTTCTTCAGGGCCTGCTGGTCGGACCGTGCTGCGGCCAGACGGTTCCGCTGCCGCTCGGCCTGGGCCTCCAGCTCCTCCAGCAGGGCCCGGCGCTCCTCCAGGCGCTTGGCGATGGCCCCCTTCTGTTTGGCCAGCCGGTCCCGGAGGCGCTCCTTGTCCGCCCGTTCCTCCGCCAGCTCGTCCATCACCTCCGCGGCCCGCCCCCGAGCCTCCCGCAGCCGCTCCATCTCCCGACGGCGCGCCTCGTGCAGGTAGCTCATGAAGGTCAGGGCGCGACGAACGCGCCCCGCGTCCCGGTGCCCGAACAGCTGGCGCAGGAATCCGCTCTGGCCGCTGCGGTGGGCGGCCCGCAGGTAGGCCACCAGGCGCTCGCGGTGCCGGTCCATCCGCTCCCGGAGGCGTTTCCGTTCCGCCTCCAGCTCCCTCCGGCGCTCCGAGTTGGCCGCCAGGGCGCGCTCGCTCTGTCGGCGGCGGTTGCGCAGGACGGTGATGCGCTCTTCCAGTTCGAAAACCGCCTCGCGGGCATCCGCCTCGCGCTGCCGGGTGCGCTCCAGCTCCTCGCCGATCTCCCGGGCGGCGCGGCGCAGCTCGGCCAGCTCCTCCTTCTTCCGCTCCAGGCGGGCCTGGGAATCCTCCGCCGTGGCGGAGGCGGGCATCCCCCCCAGGGCACCGAGCAGGAGCAGCCCGGCGGCCCGCGGCAGGGGAGGCCGCGCGGCCCGCCGTGCGGTCACACCCCTTCGGCCTGTTCCGTGGCCACGTCGAGCTGGGCCAGGGCGTGGCCGGTCATCTCGTGGGGCTGGGGCAGCCCCATGAGGTGGAGCATGGTCGGCACCACGTCCTCCAGGGCGCCGGTCTCGGCCATGGTCACCTTGCGGTCGCCCACGTAGATGAAGGGCACGGGGTTGATGCTGTGGGCGGTGTGCGGCTTGCCGGTCTCCGGGTCCGCCATCTGCTCGGCGTTGCCGTGGTCGGCAGTGACCAGCAGCTCGCCGCCGTGGGCGCGCACCGACTCCACCACCCGGCCCACGCACTCGTCCACCGCCTCCAGGGCCTGCACGGTGGCGTCGAAGTTGCCGGTGTGGCCCACCATGTCCGCGTTGGCGTAGTTCATGATGATGACGTCGTAGGTGCCGGCGTCCACCGCCTTCACCACCTCGTCGGTGAGCTCGTAGGCGCTCATCTCCGGTTGCAGGTCGTAGGTGGCCACCTGCGGCGAGTGGATCAGGATCCGGTCCTCGCCGGGGAACGGCGTCTCCTCGCCCCCGTTGAAGAAGAAGGTGACGTGGGCGTACTTCTCCGTCTCGGCGATGCGCAGCTGCCGCATGCCCAGGGAGGCGAGGTACTCGCCGAAGATGCGCTTCAGGCGCTGGGGCGGGAACGCCATGGGCACGTCGAAGGCGTCGTTGTACTCGGTCAGGCACACGAAGCGCGCCAGAGCCGGGACCACCTCCCGCTCGAACTTGTCGAAGCCGGGCTCGATGAAGGGCTGCGTGACCTGGCGGGCGCGGTCGGAGCGGAAGTTCATGAACACCACCGCGTCGCCGTCGCCGATCACCCCGATGGGGGACCCCTCCTCATCGACCATGGCGGTGGCCTCTACGAACTCGTCCGTCTCGCCCCGCTCGTAGGCCATGTCCACGGCCTCGATGGCGCCGCGGGCGGCGTGGCCCTTGCCCTGGGTGAGGAGGTCGTAGGCCGCCTGCACCCGCTGCCAGCGCCGGTCGCGGTCCATGGCGTAGTAGCGGCCGATGACCGTGGCGATCTTGCCCCCACCCACCTCCGCCATGAACTTCTGCAGGCGGTGGATGTAGCGGTGCGCGCTCTGGGGCGCGGTGTCGCGGCCGTCGAGGAAGGCGTGGACATACACTTCCGGGGCGCCGCGCTGCACCGCCAGCTTCACCATGGCCTCGATGTGCGACTGGTGGCTGTGCACGCCGCCATCGGAGAGCAGACCCATGATGTGGAGGGCCTTGCCGCTGGCTTTCACGGCATCCACGGCAGCGGTAAGCTCGTGGTTGCTATAAAATGAGCCGTCCTCGATGGCACGATTGATCCGGGCATACTCCTGGTACACCACGCGGCCCGCGCCCAGGTTCAGGTGGCCCACCTCGGAGCTGCCCATCTGGCCGGAGGGCAGGCCCACGGAAGCGGCGGAGGCTTGGATCAGGGTATGGGGGTAATCGCGCCACAGGCCGTCCATCACCGGCAGATGCGCGGCATGCACGGCGTTGGCCTCCGGGTCTTCCCGGTACCCCCAGCCATCGAGAATCATAAGCACCATAGGACGATGCGGCAGCGCCATCGGGCCTCCCTCTTCGTCTCCCGCCGCGGTCACGGACAACCCCGCGGGAGCCCGCGGGACTTATAGAAAGGTTTTAAATTCTAGCAAAAACCCATAGCCATGTGACGCCCGGGGAACCCCCAGGTTCCTTGACTCGGACATATAATATTATTATTACTCAGTAAAACAGCCCAGAATTCTGGGGGAGGAAGGTCATGGAGTCCACCGAACACCTGCTCGAGGGCGACGAGAACATCGAGCAGGCCTCTCGCTCCCTCAAGGCGATGTCGCACCCCTTGCGCCTCAAGGTCCTGTGCACGCTCAACGACAAGGAGATGAGCGTGCAGGAGATCGTGGAGGAGGTGGGCACGTCTCAGAGCAATATTTCCCAGCACCTGGGGATCATGCGCGACAAGGGCATCCTCAAGGCCCGAAAGAACGCCAACAAGGTGTACTACCGGGTCGGCGATCCCCGCACCCTGAAGCTGATCTCCTTGATGCGCGAGGTCTTTTGCCCATTCGACGACGATCACGTGTAGCTTCTACCCTGGGAGGGTCCGGCTCCGCCGGACCCCAGGGGAGCGGGTCCGCCGCCCCCACCTGACCGCAAAGGACAGGCCCATGCGGGAAAGGTTCTCCCAGCTGGCCGTACGGCAACGTCCGGGCAATGTGCTCGGATTTATTTATGGTTTTTTATATAAGCAAATGGTAATTTAATAATATGGTTATTAAACACCTGCTGCGAATCCTCCCCGTGGGCCTCTTGGGCGCCGCCCTCGCCCCGGGCGCCGCCCAGGGCCTGGAGCTCCGCGAGGCCGTGCGCCAGGCCCTGGAGAACAACAGCCAGGTCCAGGCCCAGCGCCACCAGCAGGAAGCCGCCGGGTACCGCACCGAGGCATCCCGCAGCGGCTACCTCCCCATGGTGGACCTGGAGGTGGGCGCCCGTGCCACCAACAGCCCGGCCCAGGCCTTCATGGCCAAGCTTAACCAAGGCGATATCGACCAATCGGACTTCGGGGATCCCGCGGGGGACCCGTACGGAACCCTCAACGACCCCGACACCACCAGCGACCTCGCCACCGCCCTGGTGCTGCGCCAGCCGCTCTACCGCGGCGGGGCCACCAGCGCGGAGGTGCGCCGGGCCCGCTCCAACCAGGAGGCCATGAGCCGCCAGGCCGATCGGACCCGGCTTGACGTGGCCCTGGGCGCCACCAAGGCCTTTCTGCAGGTGCAGCTGGCCGAAGCCCGGGTGGCGGTGACCGAAGAGGCCCTGAAGGCCGCCCGCGAGCACCTGCGCATCGCCGAGAACCGGCTGGAGACAGGCGCGGCCATGCGCGGGGACATGCTCCAGGCTCGAACCCGGGTCAGCGAGCTGGAGGAGCAGCTCCTCGCCCATCGCAATGAGGTAGCCGTGGCCAAGAGCGCCCTTAACGAGCGGCTCGGGCGCGACCTCGACGCCCCGGTGAGCCTCGACCGCGACCTGGGTGAGGACCTGCCCGCCGAGGCGCCCGGCCTGGAGGTCCTGGTAGAGCGGGCCATCGCCAAGCGGCCTACCATCGCCGCCACCGAGGCCGAGCTCGGCGCGGCCCGCGCGGGGGTGGACGCCGCCAGCGCAGAGCTGCTGCCCCGGATCAACCTGGAGGCGCGGCTGGAGGACCACCGCGCCAGCGCCGCCGACCAGAGCTGGCTGGCGGGGGTGCGGATGGACTGGCGCCTGTTCGGCGGTGGCCGCTGGGCCAGCCGCAACGCGGCAGAGGCCGAGCGCTTCGCCGCCCGGGCCCAGCTCACCGACATCCGCCGCAAGGTCCGGCTGGAGGTGAAGCAGGCCAAGCTCGACCTGGATACCGCCCGGCGTCGCCTGGACACCGTGGGGCACGCCGTGGCAAGCGCCCGGGAGAGCCTGCGCACCAACACCGACCGCTACCGGCAGGGGGCGGCGACCATGGTGGAGGTCCTCGACGCCCAACTGGCCCGTCAGCAAGCCCGGCTGCGCCAGCTGGAGGCCTTCTACGACCTGCGCCTGAGCCACGCGCGTCTGCAGAAGGCGGTGGGCCAGACCCCCGTCCTGGACCGCCTCGCGGGCTCAGACGGGAGCGACGCGGACCCCCGCGGCTGACGCACCACCGCAGCCTTGTCCCGGAGCGCCCTGCGCGCCCCGGCCCGACGATCCCAACCACAGGAGCACCGCATGAAAAGGCTCGCCACTGTTCTGGCCGGAGCTGCCCTTTTCGCGACGGTGTCCGCCGAAGCGGCGGAGATGCCCTTCGAAACCATGGTGCTGGAGCCCCAGCCCGTGGAACGGATACGAAGCGCCCCCGGCACCGTGGAGTCGCGGCGCGCCTCCCAGATCTCCGCGGAGGTGACTGGCCGCGTGGTCGCCATGCCCTATGAGGTGGGGGACTCGGTGGCCAAGGGCGACACCCTGGTGCGCCTCGACGACGAGGGGCTCCGGGCCCAGCTGGCAGTGGCCGAGGCCGCCCGGGAGGCCGCGGAGGCACGGTCCGAGGAGGCCCAGAGCACCTTCCAGCGAACCAAGAACCTCTACGAGCAGAACTCCGCCTCCGAGCAGCAGATGGACGAGGCAAGCGCGGCCCTGAACCGCGCCGAGGCCCAGCGCACCAAGGCGGAGGCCGAGATCCGCAGGCTGCGCATCCGGCTGGACAAGACCGAGATCAATGCCCCGGTGGACGGCGTGGTGACGGCCACGCACATGGAGGAGGGCGAGCTGGCCCAGCCGGGAGCCCCCCTGATCACGGTGCTGGATCCCAGCCGGCTGCGCCTGACCGCCCGGGTCCAGGAAAGCCGCATCCCCGAGCTCATGGCCGACGGCGAGGCCCGCGCCTGGATCCCCGCGCTGGAGGAGCGCTTCCCGGCCGAGCGGGTCACCATCGTGCCCCAAGGCGACCCCACCACCCACACCTTCCAGGTTCGCCTGCGCCTTCCCGAGGAGGCCCCCGTTTCCTCCGGCATGTTCGGCCGGGCCGAGTTCCTGATGGACGCCGAGGAGACGCTGGTGGTTCCTCGCCGGGCCCTGGTCCACCGCAACGAGATCACCGGGGTGTACGTAGTGCGAGACGAGCGGGTGGTATTCCGCCTGGTGGAGCTCGGCGAGCACACCGAGGAGGGCCGCGAGGTGCTCGCGGGCCTGCGCGAAGGCGATCGCGTCGCCCTGGACCCCGAACGGGCGCTGCGCTACCTCAAGGAGGAGCAGCCCGCCGCAGGAGACGAGGCCGCGGAGGCGGCCCACTAGCCGGAGACGCCCGGGGCCGCGCGACGGGCGCGGCCCCCTGCAACCCGCTTTACGGTCAGCGAACCAGGCAAGGACGAGCCCATGGCCGAGCAAACCTACGGCATCGCCGGACGGATGGCCGCCAAGTTCATGCGGGCCCGGATCACCCCGCTGCTGGGAATCCTGGCCCTGCTGGCCGGCCTCCTGGCGGTGGTGCTGACACCCCGCGAAGAGGAGCCCCAGATCAAGGTGCCCCTCGTGGACATCTTCATCCCCTTCCCGGGCGCCTCGGCGGAGGAAGTGGAGTCCCTGGTGGCCACCCCCGCCGAGCAGGTCATCTCGGAGATCAACGGCGCCGAGTACGTCTACTCGGCCTCCAGGCCGGGGATGGCCGTGATCACGGTGCGCTTCGAGGTGGGCTCGGACCGCACCGACGCCCTGGTCAAGACCTACAACAAGGTGATGGCCAACCGCGACTGGATTCCCGAGGCGGTGGGCGTGGGCGACCCCATCGTCAAGCCCAAAAGCATCAACGACGTCCCGGTGGTCAACCTGACCCTATTCTCGGACGAGTACACCGGCTACGAGCTGCGGCAGGCCGCCCACGCGGTGGAGGCGGAGCTCAAGAAGGTGGAGAACACCGCCGACGTCTATACCCTCGGCGGCCCGGACCACAACGTCCGCATCGATCTGCAGCCGGACCGAATGGCCGAGTTCGGCGTCAGCCCGGGGGCCATCCGCGACGCCCTGAAAGTCTCCAACAGCAGCCTTCCCTCCGGCGAGCTGACCCGCGACGACCAGTCCGTCATCGTGCAGACGGGGACCTTCCTGACCACCGTGGAAGAGACCCGGAACCTGGTGGTGGGGGTGCACGAGCAGGCCCCCGTCTATCTCAAAGACGTGGCCGAGGTCTCCGAGGGGCCGGGGGATCCCGACCAGTACGTGTGGATGGGCACCGGACCGGCCGCCGGCCAGAAGGGCCTCGAGAGCGGCACCCGCACCCCTGCGGTGACCGTGGCGGTGGCCAAGAAGAAGGGCACCAACGCCGTGGACGTGGCCGAGGCGGTGGTGGAGCGCTTCGAGGACCTGAGCGGCCACATCGTCCCCGAGGACATCGAGTACAGCATCACCCGGGACTACGGCTACACCGCCAACCACAAGGCCAACGAGCTGCTGTTCCACCTGGGCGTGGCCACGGTCTCCGTGGTGCTGTTCATCGGCCTGGCCCTGGGGCGCAAGGAAGGCGCCGTGGTCCTGGTGGTGATTCCCATCACCCTGGGCCTGACCCTGTTCGCCTCCTACATGTGGGGCTTCACCATCAACCGGGTGTCGCTGTTCGCTCTGATCTTCTCCATCGGCATCCTGGTGGACGACGCCATCGTGGTGGTGGAGAACATCCACCGCCACCACATGCTGGGCAAACAGTCCCTGGACACGGCCACCCCCTACGCGGTGGACGAGGTGGGCAACCCCACCATCCTGGCCACCTTCACGGTGATCGCCGCCCTGCTGCCCATGGCGTTCGTGACCGGGCTGATGGGGCCCTACATGAGCCCCATCCCCATCAACGCCTCCTTCGCCATGTTCTTCTCCCTGCTGGTGGCCTTCATCGTTACGCCCTGGCTGGCCTACCTGCTGCTCAAGCGCAGCGCGGCCCACCGGCAAAGGGAGTCCAACGGGGAGGAGCCCCCGGCGAAGGGCGGCGCCGACCGCCATCCCGAGGAGGGCTGGACCTTCCGCTTCTATCGCTGGTTCCTGACGCCCTTCTTCGAAAGCCGCGCCAAGCGCTGGGCCATGTTCGCGGTGGTGCTGGTGCTCATGGGGGCGGCCATGTCGCTGGCCTACTTCAAGCTGGTGACGCTGAAAATGCTGCCCTTCGACAACAAGTCGGAGTTCCAGGTGGTGGTGGACATGCCCGAGGGCACCGCCCTGGAGACCACCGCCCAGGTGACCCAGGAGCTGGGGCAGTACCTGGCCACCGTGCCCGAGGTCACCGACTACCAGGAGTACGTGGGCATCCACTCGCCCATCAACTTCAACGGCCTGGTGCGGCAGTACTACATGCGGGAGGCGCCCCATCAGGCCGACATCCAGGTGAACCTGGCCCACAAGGAGCACCGGGAGCGGTCCAGCCACGAGATCGCCATGGACGTGCGCAGCGCGCTGCACGCCATCGGCGAGGAGCACGGCGCCAACGTGAAGATCGTCGAGGTGCCGCCGGGCCCCCCCGTGCTGTCACCCCTGGTGGCGGAGATCTACGGGCCCTCCTACGAAGGCCAGCTGGACGTGGCCAAGCAGGTGGAGGAGCGCTTCCGCCAGGTGGACACGGTCACCGACGTGGACAGCACCGTGGAGGCCCAGGGAGAGAAGGTGCGACTGGTGGTGGACAAGGAGAAGGCGGCCCGCGCCGGGGTCTCCGAGCAGCGCATCGCCCAGGCCATCAACATGGCCCTGGAGGGCGAGGACATCTCGGCGCTGCACCGCGAGAACCAGAAGTATCCGCTGCTGATCCGCGCCGAGCTGCCCGATGCCCAGAAGGCGCGCATCGACTCCCTGCTGGAGATGCGGGTGCAGTCCCGCGACGGCACCCTGGTGCCGCTGGCGGAGCTGGTGACCCCCAAGGAGACCACCCGGGACCAGACCATCTACCACAAGAACCTGAAGCCGGTGGTCTATGTCACGGGCGACAAGGCGCAGCCCAACGACAGCCCGCTCTACGGCCTCTACTCCATCTGGGACAGCCTGCAGGAGGAGCCCATCGACCAGGGCTACACCATCCCGCAGCTGTTCACCCAACAGCCGGAGCAGGAGTACAAGTACGCCCTCAAATGGGACGGCGAAGCCCAGGTCACCTACGAGACCTTCCGGGACATGGGCGCCGCCTACGCGGTGGGGCTGGTGCTGATCTTCCTGCTCATCGTCGGGCAGTTCCGCAGCTACCTGGTGCCCATCATCATCATGGCGCCCATTCCGCTGACGGTGGTGGGGGTGATGCCCGGACACGCCCTGTTCGGCGCCCATTTCACCGCCACCTCCATGATCGGCATGATCGCCCTGGGCGGCATCATCGTGCGCAACTCCATCCTGCTGGTGGACTTCATCAACCAGGAGACGGCCCAGGGCGTGGACTTCAAGGAGGCGGTGATCCGCTCCGGGGCGGTGCGGCTGCGGCCCATTGTCCTCACCGCGGCGGCGGCCATGGTGGGCGCCTTCGTGATCCTGTTCGACCCCATCTTCCAGGGTCTGGCCATCTCCCTGCTGTTCGGGATCTTCGCCGCCACCCTGCTGACGCTGGTGGTGATCCCGGTGATGTACTTCGCCTTCATGCGCAAGCGCATGGATCGGGTGATCGAGGCGGGCCGGGGCGGCTGAGCCGGACCCGGCCGCACCCTGTACGACACGACGGAGGGAACGACCCCATGACGACCGAGCGCGTGGTCCGCATCTTCGCCGGAACCGTGATCCTGGTTTCCATCCTGCTGGTGCTCTACCACAGTCAGTGGTGGCTGCTGCTCACCGGCTTCGTGGGCCTGAACCTGCTACAGAGCGGTTTCACCCGCTTCTGCCCGCTCGACTCCATCCTGGGCAAGGCCGGCCTGCCCGCCGGCGGCCTCCAGCGCCCCGCGGAAAGATAAGCGACAGGGCCCCGGCGCGTCCCGCTTGCCCCGGCCTCCGCCCCGAGGCATTCTGGCCGGATCCCAGGCTTTCGCGGGCGCGCCCACCCATGGAATCCGTCGCCGGCTTCCTGCTGCCCTACGAATTCTCCCCCACCGTGCTGGCCATCACCCTGGCCGCGGCCGCGCTGTTCCTGCGCGGTGTGGTGATCCGCCGGCGCACCGGCGAGGGCACCGGCTTCTGGCGCTCCGCCTCCTTCCTCCTGGGCCTGGGCCTCACCTACGCCATGCTCCAGACCCAGATCGACTACTACGCCCAGAGCATCTTCTGGATCCACCGCGGTCAGCACCTGGTGCTGCACCATCTCGGCCCGGTGCTCATGGTGCTGGCAACACCCCATGAGGTCATGGGCAGCGGGCTGCCCGAGGGGCGGCTCAAGGGGGCCCTGCGCCGTTTCTGGCACCACCCCGTCGTTCGGGGGACCTACTGGTCGGTGCAGAATCCCCTGGTGGCCTCCCTGCTGTTCGTGGGGCTGATCTTCCTGTGGCTGTACCCGCCGGTCCACTTCGACGCCATGCTCAGCCTGCCCCTGTACCAGGCCATGAACTGGAGCATGGTGGTGGACGGCCTCCTGTTCTGGTGGCTGGCGGTGGACCCGCGCTCGCCGGCCCGCGGCGGCGTCGGCTTCGGCACGCGGATCCTCATGCTGTGGGCCATCATGCTTCCGCAGATCGCCCTGGGCGCCTACATCAGCCTCAGCAACGAGGTGCTGTTCGACATCTACCAGGTCTGCGGCCAGGCCTGGCCCATCGCGCCCCTGCTCGACCAGCAGATCGGTGGCCTGCTCACCTGGATCCCGGCGGCCATGATGAGCGTGGTGGTGGGGCTCATCGTGCTGCGCATGTGGATGCGGGACGGCCACCAGCCCCGGCGCCGGGCCACGATGGCCGACGCCGCGGGAACGCGCTGAGGAGGGCCCCATGCCCCGGCTGATGCCCCTGATGCCCCGCCGCCGGCTCCCCGTCCTGCTGCTCCTTGGTGTCCTGCTGCTGGCCGGCTGCAGCGACGATGGGCCCTGGCGGCTCAAGGACATCTCGGGGCTCATGCCGCGCCTCGCCTTCACCATGACCGACCACCAGGGCGCGACAGTGCACGGCGCCGACTACCGGGGGAAGGTGACCCTGGTCTACTTCGGCTTCACCCACTGCCCCGACGTCTGCCCCGCCACCCTCGCCAACGTCCGGCAGGCCCTGGCCCGCCTGGGGGAGGAACAGGCCGACCGGGTGCGGGTGCTGTTCGTTACCGTGGACCCCGAGCGCGACACCCGCGAAGCGCTGCGCTCCTACGTGCGCGCCTTCGGCCCGCAGTTCGTCGGCCTGCGCGGCGGCCGCGAGCAGCTCGACGCCTTCACCAAGCGCTACCGCGTGGCCTACGGCTACGGCGAGCCCGACGCCCACGGCAGCTACGACGTCTCCCACAGCACGGGCCTGTTCGTCTTCGGTCCCGAGGGCGAGCCGCGCCTGCTGGCCCTGCCCGACGACGGCCCCGAGGCCATCGCCCAGGACCTGGACCGCCTGCTTTCCGCCCACGGGGATTCCAGCCTCGCCCGGCGGTAGGCCCTGCCCCCTTTCGCGCCCGCCGCCTTTCCCGACCCCCTTCCGGAACCGGAATCTTCCGGACTGATCCGGGGCCCTGTTTCGGCCCACGATGGGGCCAGTGGCCTCCGCCCCGGGCTCCACCGGCACGGGGCTGCACTGGGAGCCCCTATGACCGACCGAATCACGCTGGGATTGGTGCCGGCCCCCGGCCTTTCCGAGCAGGTGGCCCGCAGGCTCGCCGATGAGCTCCCCGAGCTGCTGGAAGACCGTGTGGACCCCGCCGTCACCTGGGAGGTGCAGATCCGGACCGACCCCCTGACGGGGAGCGACCTGGAAGCGCCGGACCTGCTGCCCCACTGCGAGGACCGCCAGGAGAGGGAAGGCTGGGATATGGCCCTGTTCCTTACCGACCTGCCGATCCTGCGCAGCAAGCGGATCGTGGTGGCCACGGAGAGCCAAGCGAAGGGGATCGGCGGGGTGTCCCTGCCCGCCCTCGGCGCCTGCCGGCTTCGCCGGCGGGCCCGGGACGCCGTCCTGCAGCTGGTCCGCGAGATCGCCGAGCCGGAGGCGGGAGAGGCCGACGGCGCGAGCCCGCGGCGCCGCGCTCGCCAGCGGCCGCGGCTCTTCTTCGGCCCCCTTTCCCAGCTCCTGGCCCCCATCCGCCAGCACGCCCAGATCGCCCGGGGGGAGGCCGACATCGGGGGCAACGTGGAATACACCACCCCCAAGCGCCGGGGGCTGCCGAGGCTCCTGGGCGGCATGGTGCTGAACAACAGCCCCCGCAACCTGTTCCTGAGCTTCCGGGGGGCCCTCGCCGCGGCCGCCGCCACCGGGGCCTATGCCCTGTTCTTCACCAGCGTGCACCAGGTGAGCGCGTCCCTCGGGGAGGCCAAGCTCCTCGCCCTGATGGCGGTCTCCCTCCTCAGCCTCACCGGCTGGACCATCGTCGCCCACCACCTGTGGGAGGCCGGCCGCTACAAGCGGAGCAGCCGGGGCCTAACCGCGCTGTACAACACCGTGACCGCCCTGACCATGAGCACCGCCGCCTTCCTGTTCTACGTCACCCTGTTCACGTTGCTCCTGGCGGGCGCCTGGCTCTTTGTCCCCGAAAACGTCTTCCGGGCGGCGATCCAGGACGCCATCAAGGGCTACTCCTTGGGATGGACCGATTACCTCACCCTGGCCTGGCTGGCCAGCTCCCTGGCCACCATCGGCGGGGCGCTGGGGAGCGGCCTGGAGGACGAGGAGAACGTCCGTCAGGCCGCCTTCGGCTACCGGCAGCGGATCCGCACCGGCTCGGAGTCCACCTGAGGCCGGCCGCCGGATGACGGGCCCGGGCGCCTGCGCCATAATCCGGGAATCCCAACCCGTTCCCGGACATCCCATGGGCAGCGCACCGCCACCACAAGAGCCGCCCTCCTCCCGCGACCGCGCCGCCGCCGGCCTGCCCGGGGCCCCCTCCCGGGCCGAGCGCCGGCTGCGCCGGGCGGGCATCGACCCCGACCGCCTGCCCATCCTTCACCTGGGCCTGCCGGCAGGGGCCTTCCGCCCGCCCTATCCGCCCTGGGCCCGCCGCATGGTGCTCGGGGTGCTCCTGTGGGCCTTCCTGTACCTCGGCGAGGACCTCGGGGTGGTCCTGCCGGAATGGGCCGCGGCCACGGGCGCGCTGGCCGCGGGGATCCTGCTCCTGCAGGCGGCCTGCGAGGCCTTCGTGGTGGGCAGCCAGCGCCTGGCGGCGCGGCTGGAATGGGACCATTACGTGGCCGGTACGGTGGCGGAGGTCCTGTCCACTCTCCCCGAGCTGGTGGCCATCGCCTTCGTGGTGCCGGTAAGCCCGGTGGCCGCCTTCACCTTGGCCCTGATCACCATCTACCTGAACACCCTCGTGTTCAGCCTGTACTCCCACTTCCTGCCCAAGGACATCCACGGCAAGTTCCTCATGCCCCGCCCCATCACCGAGGCCGGCACCCAGGTGCTCATCGCCGGCGCCGCCATGGGGCTGGTGCTGGGGATTACCATGCTGACCCTGAACGCCAACGGCCACGCCAAGGACGCCTTCTCCCCCCTGGACCTGGCCGTGGTAGGGGTGGTGCTTTTGGTTATCTTCGCCGTGTACATCTACAAGCTGCTGCAGGAGTACGCCCGCGAAGAGTCGGAGGTGCGGGAGGTGCTGGAGCTGTCGGAGAGCGAGGTGGAGCGGCGCCTGGACCTGGTCTACCGCGGGGTGGCCCGCAGCCCCCTGCCGGTGATCGCCTGGCTGCTGCTGGCCGGCATCGGCGGCGCCTTCCTGGGGGGCGAGCGGGTGGCCCATTTCGCCGGGCTGGCCCTGGCCGACTTCGGTCTCAACCCGCTGCTCACCGCGCTGATCCTGGCCGGCTTCGCCGGCATGAGCGAGTACGTGATCCTGTGGCAGGCGCACCGCAAGGGGGAGTTCGGCATCGCCCTGGCCAACGCCTTCGGCGGCATTACCCAGGTGATGTTCCTGGTGGTGCCGATCACCCTGCTGGCCATCGCTTTCTACCAGGGATGGGTGGATCCGGGGCACCCGGCCCTGCCGCTGGGCTTCGACCTGGCCAATACCTTCCTGCTGCTGTTCCTGTTCCCCACCTTCTTCGTCCTCCTGGAGCTCATCGAGGAGGACCACACCCTGGGGATCCTGGACACCACCATCGTGACCGCCATCGTGACCCTGCTGATCCTGGTGCTCATCGCCTACGGCGGTCCGGCGGCGGGCGCCGGGTGAGTCGCCGGGCCCTGCCCGCCGCCCTCCTGGCCCTGGCGGCGCCGGCCTGGTGTGCCGCGCAGGGGCCGCCGGGCGCCCCGCCGGTGATGGTGGGGGCGGGGGTGGTGGCCGCGCCCTCCCCCTACGCGGGGGTCTCCAGCAACCTGACCCCGGTGCCCATGGTCAACCTGGAGGCGGGCCGGTTCCGCTTCCGCGGCATCCAGGCGCGCTACCGCTTGTGGGGCGGCCGCGACCTCCATCTGGACGCGGTGGCCCAGCCCCGCTTTCAGAGCTACCGGGCCGACGACAGCCCGGACTTGGCGGGCATGGAACCGCGCCGCCGGACGGCCGAGACAGGGCTGCGGCTCAACGGCCAGGTGGGCCCCTGGGACTACCGGCTCCAGGCGACCACGGACGTGCTGGGCCGCCACGACGGCCAGGAGGTGACGCTGGGCGGCAGGTACCGGCTCGGAGGCGGGGCGCGGAGCCTCTCCCCCGGCGCGGGACTGGAATGGGCGAGCGCCGCCTTCGTGGACTACTACTACGGGGTGCGCCCCGGGGAGGTTCGCCCGGGGCGGCCGGCCTATTCCGGGGCGGCGGCCTGGAGCCCCTACGTCTCCCTGACGGGCCGGATGCGGCTCGCCGGGCGCTGGGGGCTGTTCGCCTACCTGCGCCACACCTGGCTGGAGGACGCCATCACCGACAGCCCCATCGTGGATCGCACCACCGTCTACAGCGGGGTGGTGGCGGTCAGCTACGCCTTCGGAGGCGGGTAGACCGGGGGGTCAAAAAACCGCCAGGAGCAGGAGGCCCAGGGCGATCCGGTAGAGGGCGAAGGGCCCCATGCCGATGCGGCGGATCCACGCCAGGAAGGCCCAGATGCACAGGTAGGCGGAGAGGGCGCTGGCGAGGAAGCCCACCGCCAGCAGGTCCAGGGGCTGGCCCGCCGCGCCGCGGGCGATATCCACGGCGTCCAGGCCGCCGGCCAGGACGATTACCGGGATGGCGAGCAGGAAGGCGAAGCGGGCGGCGGCCTCGCGGGTCCAGCCCAGCGCCAGGCCGGCGGTCATGGTGATGCCCGACCGCGATGTGCCGGGGATCAGGGCCAGGGCCTGGGCGCAACCGATGAACGCCACGTCCTTCCAGGTGAGCTGGCGCTCGGTGCGCACCCGGCGGCCCCAGCGATCCGCCGCCCACAGCACCACGCCGAAGCCGATCAGCGCCCAGGCCAGCACGTGCGGATCGCGCATGGCGCCCTCCACCACGTCCTTGAAGGCCAGTCCCGCCAGCCCCACCGGGATGGTGCCGAGCAGCACCGCCCAGGCCAGGCGGGCCTCCCCCTCCAGGCGCCGGATAACCAGCGACCGTCCCCAGTCTCGCGCCATGGCCGCCAGGTCGGCGCGGAAGTAGAGCAGCACCGCCGTCAGCGAGCCCACGTGCACCGCCACGTCGAAGGCCAGACCCTGATCGGGCCAGCCCGCCAGGGCCGGGAACAGAATCAGGTGCGCGGAGCTGGAGATGGGCAGCCACTCGGTGATCCCCTGGATGAGGGCGAGGATGAGGGCCTGGAAATAGGTCATGCGGGGCCTTTCCGGGTTCGAGACTCGTCCTGGAGGAAACAAACCGCAGAGACGCCGAGGGCGCGGAGAAGGGCAAAAAAACAACTGGCCAGCAGGCGGTTGTGAAGCGGCCGCAAGCCACCACGTAGGCGCCCCGGCTGGCCGAGCAGTGTGGACGCCCCTACTACCGGGCCTCGGCCCAGATCGGTTCCGCCATCCTCCGCGCCCTCGGCGTCTCCGCGGTGCAACTTGCCGTCATAGCTCCCCGGCCCGGTCGCCCTGGCGGAAGCCCGGGAAGGGCCCCTCCACCCCCCGCACCAGCAGCAGAGCCTTGAAGGACTCGCCCATGCCCTGGGGCAGGGTGAGCTGCTTCAGGGCCGTGGCGAGCTGGAGCTGCTCCTCGTCGCACACCGCGCCGCCGCCCAGGTACTCCTCCACCCGGTGGGTGAGCCCCAGGTTGATGAGGAACTGGGCCTGGTTGGTGAAGCCGCCCACCTCCAATCCGACCGCCTGGGCGGCCTCGGCCACGGCCGAGAAGTCCACGTGGGCCGTGATGTCCTGCACCCCGGGCAGGTAGAAGGGGTCGTCGTGGGCGCGGTGGCGGAAGTGGCACATGAGGGTGCCCCGGGCGCGCTCGGGGCGGTAGAGCTCGGCGGCGGGATGGCCGTAGTCGATGAGGAGCAGCCCACCGCGCTCCAGGCGCTCCGCGGCCTGGGCCACCCAGGCCGGCGCCTCCAGGTTCACCTCCGTCTCCATGCCCACCGGCAGCCCCGAGAGGTCGCCGAGGCTGTCGGCGACCAGGGGGTCGCTCACGGGGCCTTCGCGCCACTGGAAGCCGCCGCTGTCCTCGTCCGGGGCCACGTAGAGCTCCTTGAGGTCGTCCTCGGTGAGACGCACCCGGTGCACCGGCAGGCTGTCCAGCAGCTCGTTGGCCACCAGGACGCCCGACCAGGGCTCGGCGGGAAAATCCTCCAGCCACTCCACCCGGTCCAGGAGGTGCGGCAGGGTCCGCTCCAGGGTGCGGCGCTGGCGCTCCTTGAGGTCGGGGCTTACCTCCAGGATGCGGTAGCGCTCGGGGAGGTTGCCCAGCCGCTCCAGCTCGGCGAGCAGCTGAGTGGCTAGGGCGCCGCTGCCGGCCCCGGCCTCCAGCACGTCCCCGCCGCCACAGCGCGCCAGCAGGTCCACCACCTGCCCGGCCACGGTGTAGCCGAAGAAGGGGGTCAGCTCGGGGGCGGTGACGAAGTCGCCGCCGCGCCCCAGTCGCTCGCGGCCGCCCACGTAGTAGCCCAGGCCGGGCTCGTAGAGGGCGGTGCGCATGAACGCGTCGAAGGGGATGGCACCGCGTTCGGCCATGCGCTCGCGCAGGGCGGCGGCCACGGTCTCGGCGCGCTCGCGCTCGGCGTCGTTGGGCTCGGGGAGGGCGGACTCGGTGTATTCCATGGACATCCTCGGCGGGATTGGCAATGCTTGGCGATCGGGGCGGCCTTTACACGGGCCGCCGGGGCCCGGCCCCGCACGGCGGGGAAAGCGATGGGAGCTCCCCAACCTTCTGAAGGACGACCTATGGCCGATGGCGATCTCGCCGGCCACGTGGCCCTGGTGACCGGGGCCGCCCACCGCCTCGGGCGGGCCACCGCCCGGCGGCTGCACGCGGCGGGGGCGGACGTGGCCATCCACTACCATACCAGCCGCGCCGAGGCGGAGGCCCTGGCCGAGGAGCTCGAGGCCCGGGGACCGGCCCGGGCGCGGGCCTTCGGCTGCGCCCTGGAGGACACCGCCAACCTGGGTCCGCTGGTGGATTCGGTGGCGGCCGCCTTCGGCGGCCTGGACATCCTGGTCAACAACGCCGCCCGCTTCTATTCCACCCCCTTGCGGGAGGCGAGCGAGGCGGCCTGGGACGACCTGCTGGGCACCAACCTCAAGGCGCCCTTCATCCTGGCCCAGGCGGCCCAGGAGTACCTGGAGGTTCGCGGCGGGGCCATCATCAATCTGGCCGACGTCTACGCCGAGCGCCCCCTGGAGCATCACCCCGTCTATTCCGTCTCCAAGGCGGGGCTGGTGATGCTGACCCGCGCCCTGGCCAAGGAGATGGGGCCGCGGGTGCGGGTCAACGCCGTGGCCCCCGGGGCGGCCCTGTGGCCGGAGTCGGGCAAGAGCGAGCACGACAAGGAGGCCCTCCTGCGCCATACGGCCCTGGGCCGGTCCAGCGGGCCCGAGCCCGTCGCCGAGGCGGTTCACTTCCTGGCCCGCGCCGACTATATTACCGGCCAGGTGCTCGGCATCGAGGGTGGCCGGCTGCTGTACTGAGGGCGCTGGTCCCGCGGTGGGGTGGCGTTTGTAGGAGCTCACTTCAGTGAGCGATCCGAACTTGGCTTCCGGGCAAGATCGAACCCATCGCCCGCTAAAGCGGGCTCCTACAGCAGGCCGATCGGTCCTGGGGGAGAAAGGCCCGGGGCCCTCTCAACAAGGCAGATCCAGCTCCTCGCGGCGCATGCCGGCCTCGGCGCCCTTCGGAAAAGAGGCCCACACCTCGCGGAAGGTCCGCCCGTCCCCGGGCAGCCGCCCTTCCGGATCCAGCTCGGCCAGAGGCTTGGCGACGAAGGCGTAGCGGGTCACGTCCTCGCGGGGCAGGGCCACCGGCTCGGCCGCGACCCGGTCACCGAACAGCAGCAGGTCCAGGTCGAGGGTGCGGCTGCCGGAGGGATCCCTGGCCCCGCCGCCCGAGCGCTCCCGCCCGCAGCGGGCCTCGATGGCGCGGAGACGATCCCGGACCGCCTCCAGGGAGTCCTCGGTGGCCAGGCGCGCCACCAGGTTGAGGAAGGAGGGCCCCTCGAAGCCCACGGGCTCGGTGCGGTAGACGGGGGAGCAGGCCACCTCCGGGAAACGGGCTCGCAGCTCCTCCACCCCGGCCCGCACGTGGACGGCCGGATCCAGGTTGCTCCCGATGCCGACATAGGCGATAGTCATGGGGCCGCGGTCCGGGTCAGGGGCATTGGCCGCGCTCCACCTCGACGCCCACGTCGCGGGCACCGCTCAGGGCCCCGGGCTTGTGCAGCCGGAGGCGGATCCACGGCACGCCGAACTCGGCCCGCACCATCTCGGCCGTGCGCTCGGCGGCCGTCTCCACCAGCTGGAACTCGCCCTCCCCCAGGAAGGCGGAGACCCGCTTGGCCAGGGCCTTGTAGTCCACGGCTTCCGTCACCCGGTCGGTGGCCGCCGCGGTGGCGCAGTCCGCCGCCACCTCCAGATCCACGGCCAGGGTCTGGCGGATGCGCCGCTCCCATTCGAAAATACCGATCACCGCGCTGACCCGCAGGTCGGTGATGAACACCTTGTCCATGGGCACCCCAAGCCGGTCCGAATCCGCCCTCACTCTACGGCCGGGGCGGTCGCCCCGCAAGCACAGGTAGCGCCGCATGAGCCGAGCCCTTGAGAACGCTCGACGCACCCTCGCCATCGAGGCCGACGCCATCCGCGCCGCCGAGCGCGGCCTGGACGGGGCCTTCGAGCGGGCGGTGGAGCTGATTCTGGCGTCCCAGGGGCGGGTGGTGGTCACCGGCATGGGCAAGTCGGGCCTCATCGGCCGCAAGATCGCCGCCACCCTGGCCAGCACCGGCACTCCCGCCTTCTTCATGCACCCGGCGGAGGGCAGCCACGGCGACCTGGGCATGGTGACCCGCCAGGACGTGGTGCTGGCCATCTCCTCCTCGGGCGAGACCCAGGAGGTGGTGGCCCTGCTGCCGCTGCTGCAGCGCCTCAAGGTGCCGCTGGTGGCCATGGTGGGGCGGCCCGATTCCGCCCTCGGCAGCCGCTCCGACGCGGTGCTGGACATCAGCGTGGAGACGGAGGCCTGCCCCATGAACCTGGCGCCCACCGCCTCCACCACCGTGACCCTGGCCCTGGGCGACGCCCTGGCCGTGGCCCTGCTGGAGGAGCGCGGCTTCACCCCGGAGGACTTCGCCCGCTTCCACCCCGGCGGCAGCCTGGGCAAGCGGCTGCTGCTGCACATCCGCGACCTCATGCATACCGGCGAGGACATCCCCCGGGTGGCCACCAGCGCCTCCATGCGCGAGGCCCTGCTGGAGATGACCTCCAAGCGGCTGGGCATGACCGCGGTGGAGGACGGCGACGGCCGGCTGGTGGGCCTGATCACCGACGGCGACCTGCGCCGCGCCCTGGACGAGGAGATGGACCTCCTGGCCACCACCGCCGGCGACGCCATGACCCCGGACCCCTTCACCATCGGCCCCGACGAGCTGGCCGCCCGCGGCCTGCAGTTCATGGAGGAGAAGGCCATCAACGGCCTGCTGGTGGTGGACGGCGACCACCGCGTGGTGGGGGCCCTGAACATGCACGACTTCCTGCGGGCGGGTGTGATATGAGCGGCCTCCAGCCCCTGAGCCCGGCCGAGGTGGACCGGCGCGCCGCGGCGGTGGAGCTGCTGGTGCTGGACGTGGACGGAGTGCTCACCGACGGCGGCATCGTCCTGGACGACGACGGCAGGGAGCTCAAGCGCTTCCACGTGCGCGACGGCCACGGCATCAAGCTCCTGCAGCGCCACGGCGTGCCCGTGGCCGTGGTCACCGGCCGCACCTCGGGGGTGGTGGCGGCCCGCGCCGAGGAGCTGGGCATCGCCCACCTCTACCAGGGCCGCGAGCAGAAGGCGCCGGCTTTCCAGGAGCTGCTGGAGCGGGTTAATGTGGCCCCCGAAGCGGTGGCCATGGTGGGCGACGACGTGGTGGACCTGCCCATATTGTCCCGGGCGGGGCTGGCGGTGACCGTGCCCAACGCCCATCCCGCCGTGCGCGAGCGCGCCCATTGGTGTACGGAGTCCCTTGGCGGCCAGGGGGCCGTGCGCGAGGTGACCGACCGCCTGCTGCGGGCGAAGGGCCTGGAGGGGAAGATCCTGGCCGGTTACCTCGGGGACGCCCCCTGACCATGGCGGCGGGCACGGGGCGACGCCTGGCCCCGGGGGGACGCCCCTTCCTCCTGGCCCTGGTGGTGGCGGTGGGCGCGGGGGTGGGCGTGGCCCTGCTCTGGCAGGACCGGGGCCGCGCCCCCGCCGTCCAGGAGGCGGGCCCCGAAGCCGACATGGAGGCCTGGGACGTGCGGCTGCGCCAACGCTCCGCCGATGGGGACCGCTGGCAGCTCAACGCCGACCACGCCGCCCACTTCCCCGAGCTCGGTCAAACCCGTCTGCGCACGGTCCACCTGGAGGTGAGCCGCCCCGACGGGCCGCCCCTGACGGTCCGCTCCCGGCGGGGCCGGGTGGCTGACGACAACAACCAGGTCACCCTGGAGGGCGACGTCCGGGTCGCCGACCCGGAGGGCTATCGCATGACCACCGAAACCCTGCATTATTTCCCGCAGGAGCAGCGGGCCTCCACCGAAGAGCCGGTGCAGGTCACTGCCGATTTCGGCACCGCCGACGGCATCGGCGCCACCGTCTGGACCGAGGAACGCCGCGTAAGGATCCACGAGCAGGTCAACACCACCTTCTGGAAGACCCCGAGTGAGCCCGGCTGACCGCATCCTCCCATCCCTGATGCTCCTGCTCCTGGCCACCGCCCTGTGCCACGGGGCGGCGGCCCAGGAGCCCCCCTCCGCCGCACAGGACGGCCCCACCCGCGAGGAACCGCTGGTGGTGGAATCCGACGAGATGACCGTCCGCGACGCCGAGGAGGAGGCCGTCTACACCGGCAACGTGGTGGCCACCCAGGGGGACATGGTGCTGCGTGCCCGGCGCGTGGTGGTGAGCTACGGCGAGCAGGGCATGCGCACCATCCGGGCCTCCGGCTCCCCGGTAACCATGGACCAGGGCGAGCGCCACGGGGAGGCGGAGGAGGCCTTTTACGACGCCCGGGAGGGCACCGTGCTGCTCACCGGCTCCGCCTATCTGGAGGAGGGGCCCAACTCCCTGGAGGGGGCGCGCATCCGCTATTACCTCGACGAGGAGCGCACCGAGGTTTTCAGCAACGAGGAAGAGGACAACGGCCGGGCGCGGGCCGTGTTCCAGCCCGGCAGCGACCCGGGGGGGCGGGAATCCCGACAGCAAGATGGCGCGCCGGACGATGAGTAAGCTCGAGGCCGCCAACCTCACCAAGCAGTACAAGGGCCGCACGGTGGTCTCCGGGGTTGACCTGACCCTGCACCCCGGTGAGATCGTGGGCCTGCTCGGGCCCAACGGCGCCGGCAAGACCACCAGCTTCTACATGATCGTGGGCCTGGTGCGGCCCGACGCCGGCTCCATCGCCCTGGACGGGGCCGATATCACCGAGCTGCCCATGTACCGCCGGGCCCGGCTGGGCATCGGCTACCTGCCCCAGGAAGCCTCGGTCTTCCGTCGGCTCACCGTGGAGCAGAACCTGCTGGCCATCCTGGAGACCCTAGACCTGCCCCGCGCCCAGATGGAGGAACGCCTGGAGAGCCTGCTCCTGGAGCTGGGGGTGGAGCACGTCCGCCGGCAGAAGGGCCAGTCCCTTTCCGGCGGCGAGCGCCGCCGGGTGGAGATCGCCCGGGCGCTGACCACCGATCCCCAGTTCATCCTTCTCGACGAGCCCTTTGCCGGCGTGGACCCGATCGCCGTGCGGGACATCCAGCACATCATCCACCAGCTCGAGGAGCGGGGCATCGGCATCCTCATCACGGACCACAACGTCCGCGAGACGCTCGGCATCTGCCACCGGGCCTACATCCTTTCCGAAGGCACCGTGCTGACGTCCGGGCGGCCAGACGCTATCATTGGTGATGAGCGCGTCAGGCGCGTCTACCTGGGCGAGAACTTCCAACTGTAGGTTATGAAACCAGCCCTCGAACTCAAGGTCTCCCAGCAGCTCAAGATGACCCCGCAGCTGCGGCAGGCCATCCATCTGCTGCAGCTATCGCGCCTGGAACTGGACCAGGAGATCCGGGAAACCCTCGAGGAGAACCCCCTGCTGGAGGAGGTCACCCCCGGGAACGAGGACGAGCTCGAGGGCGAGGCCGATTCCGAGCCTCTCTCCTCCATGGAAGTGGAGGACCGGACCTCCGAGCCCGACCGGGACGCCGAGGACCGGGGCGCGGCCGAGTCGGTGGATACCGACTGGGACGCCGGGGTGGCCCCCGACAGCCCCGGGCTGGGGGGCTCCGGCGAGGAGGACGAGCTCCCCGGGATCGAGGCCCGCAACTCCGCGCCCGAGACCCTCGGCGACCACCTCCTGTGGCAGATCCACATGGCCCCCCTTTCCCCGGGGGACCGGACCATCGCCGAGGCCCTGGTCTCCGGGATCAGCGACGAGGGGTACCAGACAGCGACCCTCGCCGAGGTGGCGGAAACCCTCGACGTCCCCGAGGAAGACGTGCACGCCGTGCACGTCTGGGTCATGCATCTGGATCCGGTGGGGGTGGGGGCCCGGGACCTCGCGGAGTGCCTGGGGGCGCAGCTGGACCTCGTGGAACGGGGCACCCCGGGCTTGGAGACGGCCCGAGCGGTGGTAGCCCACCACCTGGAGAACCTGGGCAAGCATGACCTGAAGGGCATCCGCAAGGCACTGGATGTGGGGGAGGAGGAACTGGACACCGCGGTGGACCTGATCCGCACCCTCAACCCCCGCCCCGGCTCGGTCATGGGCGGCCAGACCGCCCCCACGGTCCTCCCCGATGTGCTGGTCTACCACCGGGGCGACCGCTGGCAGGTGGAGCTGAACGCCGAGGCCATCCCCCGGCTGCGCATCAACGCCGCCTACTCCGATCTGGTGCGGGGCACCGCCGCCGACCAGGAGGCCCGCAAGTACGTGCGGGACCATCTCCAGCAGGCGCGCTGGTTCATCAAGAGCCTGGCCAGCCGCAACGAGACCCTGCTCAAGGTGGCCACGGCCATCGTCGAACGGCAGCAGAGCTTTTTGGAGCACGGCCCCACCGCCATGCGGCCCATGGTCCTGCGCGACATCGCCGAGGCCGTGGACCTGCACGAATCCACCGTCTCCCGGGTCACCACCCAGAAATACATGCACACCCCGCAGGGGGTATTCGAGCTCAAGTACTTCTTCTCCAGCCAGCTGGGCACCTCCGACGGCGAGGGCGTCTCCGCCACCGCCATCCGGGCCCGGATCCAGCGGCTGGTGGAGGAGGAGGAGCCGGGCAAGCCGTACAGCGACGCCAAGCTCGCCGAGATCCTCGAGGAGCAGGGATTCCAGGTGGCCCGCCGGACCGTGGTGAAATACCGCAAGGCCCTTGGCATCCCCTCCTCCAGCCAGCGGCGCCGGATGACGCGGCGCTGACCCGGGCGGCCCCCGCCCCCCACAGGGAGGAAGCAAATGCAGTTAGAGGTTAGCGGTCAAAACCTGGAGATCACCGACGCCCTGCGCAACTACGTCCGGGAAAAGGTGGACCGGGTGGAGCGCCACCTCGACGACGCCACCGGGGCGCACGTGGTGCTGTCGGTGGAGAAGATCCGCAACATCGCCGAGATCACCGTCACCGTCGAGGGCGAGACCCTGCACGCCGAAGCCGAAGACAAGGACATGTATGCGGCAATCGATGCGATGGCCGACAAGATCGACCGCCAGGCGCGCCGGCACCAAGGCAAAGCCAAAGACCACCACCAGCGTGAAGCCCGCAATGCCAAGGAACAGCCCCCCGAAGCCACCGACTGAGGCGGAGGACGGCGAGCCCCGGGAGGACCCGGGCCCCATCCGGGTGCGGGACCTCCTGTCCCGGGGGCGGATCCGCACCGATCTGGCCGCCTCCAGCAAGAAGAGCCTGCTGGACCAGCTGGCGGAGGAGTTCCACGCCGACCGCCCGGACCTGGATGAGCGCGAGGTGTTCCAGACCCTCCTGCGCCGGGAGCAGCTCGGCTCCACCGCCGTCGGTCACGGAGTCGCCCTCCCCCACGGGCGCATGGCCGACCTGGACCGGCCCCTCGGCGCCTTTACGCGGCTCGAGGAGCCCACGGACTTCGACGCCCTCGACGACCAGCCGGTGTCCCTGGTGTTCGCCCTGCTGGTGCCGGACGAGGAGAACGAGCAGCACCTGCAGGTGCTCTCCCGGCTGGCGCGCATGCTCGACGACGGGGCGTTCCGGGAGCGCCTGCGCCAGGCTCCGGGGTCCGAGCTCTACGACCTCCTGGTGGACAAGGACGAGGAAATGGCCAGCCCGTGAGCGCCACCACCATCACCGTTGAGGAGGTCTTCAACGCCCAGGCCGAGCCCCTCGGCCTGGAATGGGTGGCGGCGCGGGGGGCCGGGGGCCACGAGATCGAGTCGGAGATGGTCCAGAAGCCCTCCCTGGCCCTCGCCGGCCAGCTGGACTTTGTCTACCCCAACCGCCTGCAAGTCTTCGGCCGCGCCGAGATCAGCTTCCTCAACAAGATGGCCTCGGACGAGCGGCGCGGCGCCCTGGAGGGCCTGTTCGGCAAGGGCTTGTCGGCGCTGATGGTCAGCGACCGCGGCCGCCAGGACCTGCCCCCCGAGCTCACCGAGGTGGCCGAGGCCCACAGCACCCCCCTGCTCCTGGCCCGCCTCCCCAGCCCCCGGCTGGTGCACCACCTGCACCACTACCTGAGCCGAGTGCTCGCCGAGCGCACCACCGTCCACGGCGTCTTCCTGGATGTCATGGGCCTGGGCACCCTGCTCACCGGACCCAGTGGCGTGGGCAAGAGCGAGGTGGCCCTGGAGCTACTCACCCGCGGCCACCACCTCATCGCCGACGACGCCCCCGAGCTCGCCGCGGAGGTCCCGGGCATGCTGGTGGGGCGCAGCCCGGAGCTCCTCCAGGACCACATGGAGGTGCGGGGCCTGGGCATCCTCAACATCCGCCACCTGTTCGGGCCGGCCACCATCGTGGCCAGCAAGCGGTTGCGGCTGATCATCCAGTTCAAGCGGGTCCAGGGCGACGACCTCTCCCAGATCGACCGCCTCCAGCAGGAGCAGGATACCCAGTCCATCCTGGGCATCGAGATCCCCCGGGTGGTGCTGCCGGTGACGCCGGGCCGCAACCTGGCCGTGATGGTGGAGGTGGCCGTGCAGAGCTACTTCCACAAGGCCTCGGGATTCAACCCCGAGAAGGACTTCCGGGACCGGCTGCGCAAGCGGCTGCAGGAAGACGACCGGGGCGGTGAATGGAACTGATCATCGTCAGCGGCATCTCCGGCTCGGGCAAATCCAGCGCCATCCACGCCCTGGAGGACGCCGGCTACTACTGCGTCGACAACCTGCCGCCCGACCTGCTGTGCGACCTGGCCCGGGTGCTGGCCTCCGGGCCCAAGCCGGTGCGCAAGGCCGCGGTGGGCATGGACGTGCGCACCCGCGCCCATCTGGAGGACCTGCCGCAGGTGCTGCACGGCCTGGAGAAAGAGGGCGATCTGGACATCCGCGGCCTCTTCCTGGAGGCCAACGAGGCCAGCCTGCTGCGGCGCTTCAGCGAGACCCGCCGCCGCCATCCCCTGGCCGAGGGCGGCCACAGCCTGCCCGAGGCCATCGGCCTGGAGCGGCGCCACCTTGCCCCGCTCGCCGAGGCCGCCGACCGCGTCCTGGACACCAGCGAGCTCTCCGTCCACACCCTGCGCCGGCGGGTTCAGGACTTCGCCTCCGGCGGTTCGGCCCACCGCCCCCTGACGCTGCTGTTCCAGTCCTTCGGCTTCAAGCACGGCATACCGATGGACAGCGACCTCCTTTTCGACATACGCTTTCTGCCCAACCCGAACTACGAGTCCGGCCTGGCCGAGCTCACCGGGCTGGACCAGCCGGTCCGGGACTACCTGGAGGCCCAGCCCGAGCTGGAGCAGCGGCTGGCGGACGTCCACCGCCTGCTGGAGGACTGGCTGCCCGCCTACTCCGAGGAGCCGCGCAGCTACCTGACGGTCTCCATCGGCTGCACGGGGGGGCGGCACCGTTCCGTGTACATGGTGGATCGCCTGGCCGAGCGCTTCGCCGACCGGGCGCCGCACGTGCTGGTGCGCCACCGGGAGCTGGGCTCCGGGCAGCCGGGGGGGCATCAACCGGATCCGGGAACGCAATGACTTCGCCCATGGCCGGAATCCTGATCATCGCCCATCAGCACCTCGGCCACGAGCTGGTCCGGGCCGCCCAGCACATCATAGGCCGCGACGAGGCCGCCCTGGCGGCCGTGGACATCGGCCCGGAGACCGCCTACGAGGAGGCCCGCGAGCGCATCCGGGCCGCCCTGACCGAGGTGGCCGGGGAGGAGGGCGTGATCATCCTCACCGACATGTACGGCGGGACCCCGGCCAATCTGGGCATGGACTTCCTGGACCCGGGCCGGATCGAGGTGATCGCGGGGGTCAGTCTCCCCATGCTGGTGCGCCTGCTCACCTACCGTTCCCGGCCCCTGGAGGAGCAGGTGCAGAAGGCCCTGGAAGGAGGCCGGGAAGGGGTGGTTCTGGGCCGTAGCCGCTCCCTGCGCCACCCGTCCCCGGGCCGCCTATGATCCGGCGGCCTTTGCGCATCATCAACAAGCTGGGCCTGCACGCGCGTGCGGCCTCCAAGCTGGTTTCCCTGGCCTCCGCCTACGACTCGGAGATCAGCCTCACCCGCGACGGCCAGACGGTCTCGGCCAAGAGCATCATGGGGGTCATGATGCTGGGCGCCAGCCGCGGTACGGAGCTCGAGCTCACCGTGGAGGGCCCGGACGAGGAGGCCGCCGCCGACGCCATCAACGAGCTGGTGGAGGATCGCTTCGGCGAGGGAGAATGACCGGGTTGCATCACCGTTAGGCAAACCCAGCGACGAGGAAAGAACCATGAGCGGACACGAGCTGCCTTTCGAGAAGCGCGTCGACCGCAATGCCATGCATAGCTTCTTCGAGTACCACGGCTTCGACGAGGAGCTGGAGGAGGAGTACTACCGCTTCCTGTACGATTTCGTCCTGGAGCGGATGGAGAAGGACAACGGCCTCAAGGCCGCCTTCGGCCCCACCTTCCAGCACTACCCCCACGGCCAGCACCACGGCGAGGACTTCCACCTCCACGGCCACAAGTGGGCGGTGCGCACCGCCGATCTGGGCAACTTCATCGGCAAGACGGCCTACCTGGCCATGCCCGAGGAGGAGAAGCAGGAGTTCGCCCGCCGGCACGAGGAGAAGGTGGCCGAGCTGAGCAAGAAGGCGGAGCAGAAGCCCAAGGAAGAGACGGACGACATCCCGGCCTTCCGCCACACCTGAGGGCCCGGCCCCTCCGGCCCCACGCAAGGGCGGTCCCGCGGGGCCGCCCTGCTTGTTGCATCTTTGGAATTGGCCCGAGCCCGCCCCGCAGCCCAGGGAGCAAGCGCATGTCCGACGCCCCGCGCGCCATGACCGCCGAGGAAGCCGAGGCCTTCATTGCCCGCCTCGCGGAGACCGACCCCGCCCCCACCACCGAGCTGAACTACAGCACCCCCTTCGAGCTGCTGGTGGCGGTGAGCCTGTCGGCGCAGAGCACCGACGTGGGCGTGAACAAGGCCACGGAGAAGCTGTTCCGCGTGGCCAGCACCCCGCAGGCCATGCTGGAGCTGGGCGAGGAGGGCATCCGCGACTACATCCGCAACCTGGGCCTGTACAACAACAAGGCCCGGAACCTGGCGGAGACCGCCCGCATCCTGGTGGAGGAGCACGGCGGCGAGGTCCCCGAGGACCGCGCCGCCTTGGAGCGCCTGCCGGGGGTGGGCCGCAAGACCGCCAACGTCATCCTCAACACCGCCTTCGGCCACCCCACCATCGCCGTGGACACCCACATCTTCCGGGTCTCCAACCGCACCGGCCTGGCCCCGGGCAAGAACGTCAATGCCGTGGAACGGGCCCTGGAGGCCATCGTGCCGGCGGATTACAAGCGCCACGCCCACCACTGGCTCATCCTCCACGGCCGCTACACCTGCACGGCCCGCCGGCCCAAGTGCGCCCAGTGTCGGGTCTACGACCTGTGCCTGTGGCCGGAGAAGGCGGAGTACGCCGAGTCGGCGGCCTCGTGAACGGCAGAACGACAACGCCAAACCGGCAAGGGAAGACTCAGAACCACAGCCCGCCTCCTGTAGGAGCTCGCTTCAGCGAGCGAACGCCCGATTCGGCCCACACGAGCATCGGATCGGATCGCTCGCTGAAGCGAGCTCCTACGAAGGCGCCTCTGCCTAGAGCTCACATTTCGTGACCTCCGTGCCGTCCGTGGTAAATACTCCGATTTAGACCTGCGAAAACGCGAACAAGGATCCCCCCATGCTATTCGGCAACGACCGCTCCGAGACCCGCGAGGTGTTCTTCCGCTCCTGGGAGAAGTTCCACAAGGGCGAGCCCCTGGAGCCCGGGGAGCAGCTGGTGATCGACGTCCTCCACCGCCACCCCGAGTACCACCGGGTGGTGGGCGACCGCGCCGGCTACGCCGACTACGAGTGGACCCCGGAGAGCGGCGAGACCAACCCCTTCCTGCACATGGGCATGCACATCGCCATCGCCGAGCAGGTGGGCACCGACCGCCCGCAGGGGATCCGCGAGGCCTACCAGCGCCTGGCGGCCGGCATGGGCGACACCCACGCCGCCGAGCACGAGATCATGGAGTGCCTGGGCCGGGCCCTGTGGGAGGCGCAGCGCTCCGGCACCCAGCCCGACGAGCAGGGCTACCTGGAGTGCGTCCAGCGGCTGGCCCGCGACAAGGGGGGACCCGCGCAATGACCACGGACGTGCAAGCGGTCCGCTGGGACCTCTCCGATCTCTATGGCGGGCCGGAGGATCCGGCGATCCAGCAGGACCTGGACGCCGCCGAATCGGCGGCGGGCGGCTTCCGCGAGCGCTACCACGGCCGGGTGGCCGAGCTGGAGGCGGAGGAGCTGGCCGCGGCGGTGGCGGAGCTGGAGGCCCTGGAGCAGCGGCTCGCCCGGCCGGCGGTCTACATCCAGCTCCTGCACACCGTGCGCACCGACGACCCGGAGGTGGGGGCCCTGCTCACCCACGTCCAGGAGCGGGCCACCGCCATCGGCAACCAGGTGCTGTTCTTCCAGCTGGAATGGCAGGGGGTGGACGAGGGGCGTGCGGGGCACCTGCTGGATAGCGAGGCCCTGGCCGGCTACCGCCACTTCCTGGAGACCGCCCGCCACCACCGCCCCTACCGCCTCTCGGAGGCGGAAGAGCGGGTCGTGGCGGAGAAGCAGCTCACCAGCCGGGTCGCCTGGAACCGCCTGTTCGATGAGACCTTCGCCCGGCTGCGCTTCACCGTGGACGGCGAGGAGCTGCCCGAGGAGGAGGTCCTGGCCCGGCTCAAGCGGGAGGACCGCGCCACCCGGCAGTCCGCCGCAGCGGGCTTCACCGCCGGCCTGCAGGAGCAGCTGCCCCTGCTCACCCACGTCTTCAACACCGTGCTGTCGGACAAGGCCATCGAGGACCGCCTGCGCGGCTACCCGCACTGGCTCACCGAGCGCAACCTGGACAACGAGGCCTCCGACGCCATGGTGGAGGCCCTGGTGGGCCGGGTCACCGGCCGCTACGACCTGGTGGCGCGCTACTACCGCCTCAAGGCGCGCCTGCTGGGCCTCGACACCCTGTACGACTACGACCGCTACGCGCCCCTGCCGGGCACCCAGCGCACCGTCTCCTGGGACGAGGCGCGCGCTACGGTGCTGGACGCCTTCGGCGGCTTCTCGACCCAGATGCGCGACATTGCCGCCGAATTCTTCGACCGGGGGTGGATCGACGCCCCGGTGACCGACGGCAAGCAGGGCGGCGCCTTCTCCCACCCGGCCACGCCGGACGTCCACCCCTACGTGCTGGTGAACTTCACCGGCACCCCCTCGGACGTCATGACCCTGGCCCACGAGCTCGGCCACGGCGTCCACCAGTACCTGGCCCGCGAGCAGGGCTACTTCAACGCCGACACGCCGCTCACCACCGCCGAGACCGCCTCGGTGTTCGGTGAGATGCTGGCCTTCGAGCACCTCATGGGCCAGGAGTCCGACGAGCGCGCCCGGCTGGGGCTGCTGTGCAACAAGCTCGAGGAGATGTTCGCCACCGTGTTCCGCCAGGTGGCCATGAACCGCTTCGAGCACGCCGCCCACACGGCGCGGCGCGAGGAGGGCGAGCTGTCCGCGGACCGCCTGGGGGAGCTGTGGATGGAGACCCAGCGCCCCATGTTCGGCGACAGCGTGGTGCTCACCGAGGACTACCGGGCCTGGTGGTCCTACATCCCGCACTTCCTCCACGTGCCCGGCTACGTCTACGCCTACGCCTTCGGCGAGCTGCTCACCCTGGCCCTGTACGAGCGCTATCGGGAGCAGGGCGCCGACTTCGTGCCCCGCTACCTGGAGCTGCTGGCGGCCGGCGGCTCGGATTCCCCGGAGGCCCTGGTGGGCCGGCTCGGCCTGGACCTGGCCGATCCCGGCTTCTGGGACCGCGGCCTGGAGGTGCTGGCGTCCATGGTGGAACGGGCGGAGCGCCTGGCCGACGAGGTGGGACCGCTGACGGGGGGGCCGGCCCGGGCTAGGGAATGAAGGGGTCCAGCCAGGTCCGGCGGTGGGGCTCCAGGTCGGTGAGGTAGCGTTCGTAGGCCAGCCCGATGCGCTCCTCCAGGGCCCGTGCCCGCTCCGCCAGGGCGGGGCCCGGGTCGGCGGGCAGGCCCCCTTGGCGGGCGAAGGCCGACACGTTGGCTCGGCCCCGCGCCTGCAGGCGGTAGACCGGGGCGCCGAAGACCCGCTCCATGGCCTCCAGGGCGGCCCGAAGGCGCCGGCGGCGGCTGCTCCACAGGTTGGCCGCCAGCACCCCCTCGGGGTGCAGCCCGGCCCGGCAGCCCAGGTAGAACTCCTCCAGCAGGGTGGCGGGGTCCGGGCCATCGGCGTTGTAGGCGTCGGCCACGACCAGGTCCCAGCCCCCCCGGGGCGCCGCCCCCGCCTCCGCGAGGAAGGTCCCGGCGTCGCGCAGGTGGACCGTCAGACGGGGGTGGTCGAGGGGCAGGGCGAAGAAGTCCCGGGCCACCGCCACCACAGCCGCCCGGTTCTCCACCGCCTCCACCCGGGCCTCCGGGAAGTGATGCAGGAAGAAGTGGGCCAGCGCCCCGCCGCCGAGGCCCACCAGCAGGATCCGCCGCGGCTCTGGCCGGAACAGGAGGGCGGCGGCGAGGGTCCGAGTGTAGGGAAGGACCAGCTCGTGGGGCGCCTCGGGACGGACGCTGCTCTGCTTGGAGGGGCTGCCGAAATAGAGGCTGCGGGCGTCCCGTTCCTGGACCACCTCGATGGTCCCCTCGTTGTCCCGATGGCGGTACAGGATCTTGCGGTCCACGGCCACTCCGAGTAGGGATGGGGATTCCCGCATTCTGGCATACGGCGGCCTCCCGGCCCTTGCCGCGGTTGCCGCCGAACCTTTATCGGAAGCGAGGACAGCATGCGCCGCAGCGATCCCCTCCAGCCCCTCAGCCGGCAGCACCACATCGCCCTGGTCTTCGCCAAGACCCTGCGCCAGTGGGGCCGCCTCGACCCGGCCCCGGAGCCGGGGGAGAAGCGGGCCGTGGCCGAGGCCGCCCACCGCTTCTGGGAGGTGGAGCTGGTGCCCCACTTCCGGGCCGAGGAGGAGGGCCTGCTGGGCCGCTGGCAGCGGCCGGGCACCGACCCCCTGGCCACGCGCGTGCTGCAGGAGCACGTCGGCATCCACCGCGTGGCCCAGCGCCTGGGCCGCCACCTGCGGGGCGCCGACCTGGACGCCGCTTGGGAGGAGGCCCTGCGCCTCGGCCAGTGCGTCAACGCCCACGTGCGCTTCGAGGAGCGCACGTGGCTGCCGCAGCTGGAGGCCGAGATGGAGGCGGAGCTGCTGGCCGAGGCCGAGGCGGGGATCGGCCACGCCCTCGATCCGGAGGCCGCCGAAGCGGTCCTGCCGCCCCGTCCGGACCCCGAACGGCTCGTCGAGGACAACTGACCGGCATCGGAACACCCGCCATGGAGCCCTGGACCAGCGCCGCGGTCTCCGAGATCGGCGCCCGCGGCGCCAACGAGGACGCCCACCTGGAAGCCCCCGACCTGCGCCTGTGGGCGGTGGCCGACGGCATGGGCGGCCACAGCCACGGGGAGGTGGCGAGCCGCACGGCCCTGGCGGGCCTGAAGCACGCCGTCCTGGAAGGCGCGCCCCTGGCGGAGGCGGTTGCCGCCGCCAACCGGGCCACCTGCGCCGAGGCCCGCCGCCGCGGCTCCGACATGGGCACCACCCTGGTGGCCCTGCGTCTCCACCCCCAGCGGTGGGAGCTGGCCTGGCTCGGCGACAGCCGCGCCTACCGCTGGACGGGGGAGCGGCTGGAACAGCTGTCCACCGACCACACCCTGGTGCAGGAGTGGGTGGACCAGGACCGCATCAACCCCGCCGAAGCCCGCCGACACCCCTACGGACATGTCCTCACCCGGGCCGCGGGCCTGGAGCAGGCGGCCCGCCCAGACACCCGGGAAGGGCCCCTGGCGGGCTCGGAGACCTTCCTGCTGTGCAGCGACGGGCTCACGGACACCCTCGGCGATGAGCGGATCGCGGCGGTGCTCCAAGCAGCCCCGCCTCCCGGGGCACCCGGCGCGCTCGCGGAGGCCGCCCATGCCGCCGGCAATCCCTTCCAGGACAACCTCACGGTGGTGGTGATCTGGCAGAGGCGCTAGCCTGGAAGGAAGTCCCGGAACCGCCTCGCACCGCCGGAAGGGAACCGCCATGCCCCGCTACTCCATCGACGCCCTAAACCCCAGCGGCACTCGCGCCTGGCGCCTCCAGGACGACCACACCTGGCGCAAGGCCCGGTTCGCCGAGCCCCTGGGCGCGGGGGATCTCACCACCTCCGATCCCGCCGAGGCCCAGCGGTGGCTCGCCGGCCGGCTGCAGAAGGACTGGCGGGGCCGCCTCTCCTGGGAGGCGGCCCCCGGCCGGGGTCCCTTCGCCCCGGGGGAGATCGGTCTCCATGCCATCGCCCACCGGGAGGGCACGGCGCGGCTCCCGGACCGGGAGGCCCTGCGCCGGGTGCTGGCGCAGGCCCAGCCACAGGAGCGCCGAGTCCTCTGCCTGGACACCGACGGCAACTTCCGACTGCGCGATCCCGAGGCCGAGCCGGTGGCCGGCGATCCGGCCCTGGCCGCCCACGGGGACAGCCTGTCCGGGACGGCCCATCTCGGCCCGGAGGCGGCCGCGGACGTCCGGTACGTGGACGAGACCTACCGCAAGTTCCTGGGGGCCTGGTACCAGCACCTGCGCAGCGGGCGGGTCAGTCTCTACGCCGGCGAGGCCCCCTGGGACCTGGACACGGATACGCTCATGGAGCGGATCCGGGAATGGCGGGGGGCCAGCCAGGGGGCCTAGCCGCCTCCCTCCTTCACCGGGGCCCGGCTTCAACCCTTGCGGAAGCGGTCGAGGCCCCACGAAACACGGGGCCCGGCGATCACGCCGGGCCCCGCTCGTTCTGCGGCCTTTGCCGATGGCCGGCGGCCGGGACACTCGTCCTCAGGCGCGGGCGTCCTGGGCCACCTCTTCAATGGTCATGCCCAGCTTGTCCAGCAGCGCGCGGTCGCTGTTCTCGTCGGGGTTGGGCGTAGTGAGGAGCTGCTCGCCGTAAAAGATGGAATTGGCCCCGGCCATGAAGCACAGGGCCTGCTCCGCCTCGGTCATGGACAGGCGCCCGGCGGCGAGGCGGATGTAGGAGCTGGGCAGGGCGATGCGCGCCGCGGCCACCGTGCGGATGAACTCCACGGTGTCCACCGGCTCCCGGTCCCCCATGGGCGTGCCCGGCACCGGCACCAGGTTGTTGATGGGGACGCTCTGCGGCTGAGGGTCGAGCGCGGCGAGCTGGGCGATAAGGCCGGCGCGATCGCTGCGCTCCTCGCCCAGGCCCAGGATGCCGCCGCAGCAGACGTTCATTCCGGCGTCCTGCACCTTCTTCAGGGTGTCCAGCCGGTCGTCGTAGGTGCGGGTGGAGATCACCTCGTCGTAATGCTCCGGCGAGGTGTCCAGGTTGTGGTTGTAGTAGTCCAGTCCCGCCTCCGCCAGGCGCTCCGCCTGGCCGTCGCGGAGCATGCCCAGGGTGGCGCAGGTCTCCATGCCCATCTCCTTGACCGCGGCCACCATCTCCGCCACCTGATCCAGGTCCTTGTCCTTGGGGCCCCGCCAGGCGGCGCTCAGGCAGAAGCGCGTGGCGCCCGCGTCCCGGGCCGCCCGGGCCCGCTCCAGCACCTCGTCCACTTCCATCAGGCCGTCCCGCTCCGTCTCGGTGTGGTAGCGGGCGGCCTGGGAGCAGTAGCCGCAGTCCTCGGGGCAGCCGCCCGTCTTCACCGACAGCAGGCTGCTCACCTGCACCGTACCCGGCCGGAAGTGCTGGCGATGGACGGTCTGGGCCTCGAAGACCAGGTCGAGGAAGGGCTTCTCCAGAAGTGCTTGCACCTGTTCGGGCGTGATTCGGGCCATGATCGGTACTCCGGCTGGGAAAGAAATCGAACCTAGCGACGGGGCGGGCGCCTGTCAACGTCCCCCTTTTCCGACTAAACGGCTAGACATGATAGAATCCGCCCTCCATTCAGCCACTTCCCCGCGATCGGCGGAATGCGGCTGCCGTGGGACTGGCCGAGCGGCCCCTATGGGGCCCTCCGTGCCCCGGAAACGTACACCGCCTGGAAAGCCTGCCGGGAGTCCGAGAGGGGGCGGACATCCCGGGGCCCTCACAAGGGCCATAGGGACCACCCACCCGGGCGGCGCATAACCATTCCCCTGACCATTAAATCGCTGGCCGGGCCGCAGGGTGGCCCGGTGTTTCGTACGCACACAAATACCCCGGCCCGGCGCCGGGGCCCAACGAAGGAGGAGCCGTAGCATGCCCGGTTTCATTCGCGCGATCGCCCTGGGGGCGGTATTGGCCACCACCTTGCTGACCGCTACCCACGTGGCCGCCGACCCCATGCGCTGGGGCGGTTGCGGAATCACCAAGAAAGCCTTCATGTCCTCGCTGGCGGAAGGCTTCCAGGAGAAAACGGGTACCCGCATCGAGATCGAAGGCGGCGGGGCCACCCACGGCATCCGCGCGGTGAAGGAGCATGAGCTCGACCTCGGAGGCGCCTGCCGCCCGGCCCTGGCCAAGGACAAGCGCGAGGACGTGCAAATGGTGCAGGTGGCCTGGGACGCCCTGGTGGCCATCGTTCACCCCGACAACCCCGTGGACGAAATCAGCAGCGAGGAACTGCAGAAGATCTTCCGCGGCGAGATCACCAACTGGAAGGAGCTCGGCGGCCCCGACAAGTTCATCATCGTCGGCTACCGCTCCGAAGAACTGTCCGGCGTGGGCCTGGCCTTCCGCGAGCTCGGCTTCCGCGAGACCACCGGCGCCGGGGATTTCACCAAGGGTCTGGCCCATCGGTCCTCGGGTCCCCTCGAGATCGCCGTGGAGAAGATGCCGGACGCCATCGCCGTCACCGGCGCCTCCAGTGCCCGGAAACGGGACGTAAAAACCCTGGACCTGGACGGCGTGGCGCCCTCCGCCGAGAATATCGCCCAAGGGGAATACCCGCTTTACCGTCCCCTGTTCCTGACCGTCTCCAAGGATCCTGAAACGGAAGTGGAGCGCTTCGTGGACTTCGCCCTCTCGGAGGAGGGACAAGGCATCATCGCCGACGAAGGCACGGTGAACCTGGAAATGGGCAAGGGAATCGACAATCCGTGGGGTGGAGCGCAAATTGAGCTGTAACCATGGGGACACCCCATGAGGGGGTCCCCGGCCTACGATGCCCGGCCCTTGGCCGGGCGGACAAGGAGGAGCCCACATATGCCCGGTATCATTCGTTTGGTCGCGCTGGGGGTGGTCGTGGCCACCACTCAGATCATGGCCTCCCCCGCGTCCGCCGCAACCCTGCAGTGGGGCGGCTGCGGGATCACCAAAAAGGCCTTCATGTCCGCCCTGGCCGAGCGCTTCGAGGAGAAGACCGGCACCGAGATCGATATCCAGGGGGGCGGCGCCACCTTCGGGGTGCGGGGGGTCAAGGAGGGCGAAATCGACCTCGGCGGCTCTTGCCGTCCGGCGATGGCGGACGATGAGCGCGAGGACGTGCAGATGGTGCAGGTAGCCTGGGACGCCTTGGTGGCCATCGTCCACCCCGACAATCCCGTGGACGAGGTCAGCAGCGAGGACCTCCAGGAGGTCTTCCGTGGCGAGATCTCCAACTGGGACCAACTCGGCGGCCCCGACAAATTCATCATCGTCGGCTACCGCTCCCCGCCGCTCTCCGGCGTAGGCTATGCCTTCCGCGAGCTGGGCTTCCGCGAGACCACCGGTTCGGGAGACTTCACCCAGGGACTGGCCCGCGAGTCCTCGGGCCCCCTTGAGATGGCCGTGGAAAAAGTCCCGGACGCCATTGCGATCACGGGGGTTTCCAGCGCCAAGAAGCGGGACGTGAAGCTGCTGGCCCTGGACGGGGTGGAGCCGACCCCCGAGAACATCGCCAGCGCCGAGTATCCCCTCTATCGCCCCATCTACCTCACCGTAGCAAAGGATCCGGAGCCGGAAGTGCAGCGCTTCGTGGACTTCGCCCTCTCGGAGGAGGGACAAGGCATCATCGCCGACGAAGGCACGGTGAACCTGGAAATGGGCAAGGGAATCGACAACCCCTGGGGCGGTGACTACGTGGAAGCCGCTCAGTAATGGGCCCCGCAGGAGGACGCCCCCATGGGCCACCGGCTTTCCCGCATCTACACCCGCACAGGCGACCAGGGCTCCAGCGATCTGGGCGACGGCACCCGCGTGCCCAAGGACCACCCCCGGCTCCATGCCTACGGCGACGTGGATGAGCTCAACAGCCAGGTGGGGCTGATCGCCGCCCAGGACATCCCCGAGGAGCTCGGGGAACTGCTGACGGACATCCAGCACGACCTGTTCGACCTCGGGGCCGAACTGGTGGTCCCGGGCCATGAGGCCCTGCGGGAGGCCCAGGTGGAGGCGCTGGAGGAGCGCATCGACGCGTTCAACGCCGAGCTGGGTCCGCTCCAGGAGTTCATCCTGCCGGGCGGGGGCCCGGCCGGGGCCCAGGCGCACGCGGCGCGGGCGGTGTGCCGGCGGGCGGAGCGGACCGTTTATGCCCTCTCCCGGGAGGAGACCGTTTCGGCGGTCACGTTGCGCTACCTGAACCGCCTTTCGGACCTGCTCTTCGTCCTGGCCCGGCTGCTCAACCGGCGTGGCGGCGCCCCCGAGACCTTGTGGGACCGTGCCCGGCAAGAACGGGATTGAGCCTACTCGCCTGTCCCCTACCGGGCTAACTGGCTGCTCTGACCCTCAGTCGGGACGGCATCCGGCTCGCCCTCCGGACTGGTGCCGACGCTCCCCGCCTTCGCCGCCCCGGTTTCCAGTTCCTCCGCCAGGGAGCGCAGGAGGGCCCCATAGGCGTCGGCGAGGAGCTCCTCCAGGGTCCCCACCACCTCCTCCAGACGGTTGGACGAAGCCTTCCGCTCCCGCGTCCGGCGGAGGCGGGTCTCCCCGCCTGCGGGGCCTTCCAGGCTCCCCTCCAGGGTGACCCGCACACGGGGCGCCTTATCCACCCCTCCGGCGTACACCGCCTGGAAGTCCCGCACGGCCACCCGCAAGCGATAGTCCGCCCGGTGCACCTCGCCGGCCCGCGCCCCCTGGATCCCGGGAAGGTCTTTCCCCAGCCCCTCCACGAAGTAATCCTGCAACAGCTCGGGCAGGGGCCGGACCCAGCGGGCCCCGGCGAAGTAGTCGATCCGCCGTTCGTCCTGGATGAGCGCGATCCGGTCCGTGCCCAGACCGGGCGCCATCCGGGGGACCTCCACCGCCACCACGGCAAGCTCCCCTGCGGACGCCTCCCCGCTTGCCTGGCCGACAGGGGACGGGGCGTTCAACCGGTACAGGGCGGGGGGCTCCTCCTGCTCGGGAAGGGACAGGCATCCGCCCAACAGGAACGGGATGAGCAGGGCCGCCAGCGCCCCGAGCCTCGGGGGGCTCATCGGGGAATCTCCACGCCTTGCTTGCCCGGCGGATAGAGGAGACGGGAAGGGTCCTCCTCCAGCCGGCGGCTCAGCCCGCGGATCTCCTGGAGGGTAGCGCGCCCCTCCTCGAGGAGGATCTGCACCTCCTCCAGCCCCTCCCCGGCGAACCGGTCGAGGGAGTCCTCGTGCCGGGCGGTGATACGGTCCAGGCGCCGGCTGGTGGCCCGCAGCCGTTGCAGGAGGGCCATCGCCTCGGGCGCGAGGCCTCGGCCCGCCGCCAGGGTCTCCCGGGTCTCCCCCAAAGTGGCTTCCAGGCTCTCCATGGTGGAATCGCTTTGCGCCATCAGGTCGGCGAGCTCTTCGGCCCGCCGGTCGAGCTTCTCGCTGAACGCCTCGGAATTCCGCAGGATCGCCTGCACCCGGCGCTCCGTATCCTCGCCGAGGAGCTTCTCCAGCCGGGCGGTGACGGACCGGATCCCCTCCATAACCCTCGGCAGGTCCTCGAGCATGCGGTCCATGCCCGAGGTGCGCGACTCGAGCACCGGGTAGGGCTCCCCCGGGACCCGTTCGGCGGGCGGGGCCCCGGCGTCCTCGGTGCGCAGGCCCACGTAGGAGAGGCCGGTGAGCCCCACGGAGCTGCTAGTGGCGACGGTGCTCCGGTTGATGGGGGTACCGGCCCCCACCTGGATGGTCACCCGAATGTCCCGGGGACGGTCCTTCAGCACCTGCACCCCCGCCACCCGGCCCACGGCCACCCCCTGGTACCGCACCTCGCTTCCCGTATCGAGGCCGCCCACGCTGCCCCGGAAATAGATGGTGTAATGTTCGGCCTCGTCGCCCCCGGGCTTCTGGGAGAACCAGAGGACGAACAGGAAAAAGGCGATCCCGGTAAGGATCACGACGATCCCCACTACCAGATAGGGGACATTGCGCTCCATGGCCTCAGTCCGTCCTCAATGCCGACTGCATGCGCGCACCCCCGAAGAAGGCGTGCAGCCAGGGATGGGGGTGGCTCCGCATCTCCTCCAGGGTCCCCGTTACCGCCCGGCCGTCCACCAGGGCCGCCAACCGGTCGCAGATCTGCGTGAGGGTATGGAGATCGTGGGTGGTCAGCACCACCGTCAGACCCAGGGTGTCCCGCAGATCGCGCACCAGCTCGTCCAGAGCCGTGGCCGACAAGGGATCAAGACCGGAGGTGGGCTCGTCCAGGAACAGCACCTCGGGATCCAGGGCCAAAGCGCGGGCCAGGGCGGCCCGCTTGGTCATGCCGCCGGACAGATCCGCGGGGAACTTGTCGCCGTGCTCCAGGGGGAACCGGGCCAGCCGCAGGCGGAGCCGCGCCAGCGGCCCCAGCAGCTCGGGAGGCAGCTTGAAGTGCTCCCGCATGGGCAGCTCCACGTTCTCCTGCACGGTCAGCCCGGAGAACAGGGCCCCTTGCTGGAACAGCACCCCCCAGTCTTCCTGGACCTCCCGCCACTCCCGCGCGGACAGGCTTCGGATGTCCCGCCCCTCGAAGAGGATCCTTCCTTCAAGGGGGCGCTGCAGGCCAATCAGGCTCCGCAGCAGAACGGTCTTGCCACTGCCCGACTCCCCAACCAGCCCCAATATCTCCCGCCGGCGCACCTCCAGGTTCACCCCGTCGTGCACCAGCTGCCCGCCCAGGCGGTTGACCAGCCCCTCCACCCGGATCACGGGCCCCGTGCCCGGATCCAACATTCAGGCCCCCAGCCGGGAAAGGGCCACCGAGACCAGGGCGTCGGCGACGATGACCAGGAAGATGGACTGGACCACGGAGACCGTGACCTGCTGCCCCACCTTCTCCGGCGAATCCGCCTCCTTCATCCCCCAGAAGGTGGCGGTGAGGGCGATCAGGAAGGCGAAGATGGGGGCCTTGATCATGCCCACCCAGAAGGACGCCGGGGTCACCGCCGTCTGCACGTGATGCAGGAACTGGGGGAGGGAGAGCCCCACGAGGATGCGGGCGCTGAAGGCGCTGCCTACCAGCCCGGCGAGGTCGGCGAGGAGGGTCAGGAGGGGAACCATGATCAAAAGCGCCAGGATCCGGGGCAGCACGAGGATTTCCGTAGGGGGCATGCCCAGGGTGTGCATGGCGTCGATCTCCCCGTTGAGGCGCATCACCCCCAGCTCCGCGGCGAAGGCGCTCCCCGAGCGCCCCGCCACCACTACCGCCGTCAGCAGTACCCCCATCTCCCGCAGCAGCGAGACCACGGCCAAGTTGATGGTGTAGATCTCGGCCCCGAAGCGCTCCAGCTGGACCATCCCCTGATAGGACAGGACGATGCTGATGAGGAAGGCCATGAGGGCCACGATGGGGATGGCGGTCACCCCCGCACGGAACATGTTGGCCACCATCACCCCGAGCCGGAACCGCTGCGGCAACAGGAGACAGCGGCCCAGGGCCATTAGCACCTGGGCCAGGAAGGCGGTTAGCTCCCCGACGTGCCGGACCCCGCCCACCGAAACCCGGCCGAGCCGCTCCAACCGCGTGACCGGCCCGGCCCAGTGGCGCCGCGGCGGTGGGCCGGGAGGCTCAAAGCCCTGGCTGATGCGGGCGAGGAACCGGGAATGGGGCTCCCGGAACCCCTCGGAGCTGGTTGCTACACCCTGCTCCGCCAAAGCCTCGAGCAGCCGCTGCAGCAGCCAGGCGCCGGTGGTGTCCAAAGCGCCGAGGGCACTGCCGCGGACAACCACACGCTCTTCCCCCTTCAACCTTTCCGGGATCGCCTGGATCCTCCGGTCCAGGCTGATGGCATGGTCGATCACCCAATCCCCGGACAGGCTAAGGAATACCTCTCCCCCCACCTGCTCCAGGTCGATTCGGGGCTGGGCCGCCATGCCTCCTCCCTCGGTCGCCGCGTGCGTTACCCCTTCCTGGACAGGCCTTCGCCCTTCCGCTCCGGCCTTCTCATCATCAGTATTCCCCCCGATAAGGAACGACGCCATCGGGGGGAGCCCCCAGGAAGGGCGGGCCGGGGCCAAGACGGGCTAAGAGGGGCT
>NZ_JBKGZG010000008.1:0-62794 GCF_046545655.1 Thiohalorhabdus sp.
TGGCGCGGGCTGGGCCGGGTGCCCCGCAGCGCCCTGGAGCTGCGGCCGGAGTACGCCCACCTGGACGCCGAGCGGCGCTTCGGGGTGACGGTGGGGCGGCCCCGCGAGAACCGGGCCTGCATCTGTCCCGCGGTGCTGCGGGGCGCGGCCCGGCCCACGGAGTGCACCCTGTTCGGCACCGCCTGCACCCCGGACCACCCCATGGGCTCCTGCATGGTCTCCTCGGAGGGGGCGTGCGCCGCCTATTTCGCGAGCGGTCGCACCCGGGAGCGGGCGGAGGCGTGAGCGGCAAACCGGATCTCGAAGGGGGCCGGGTGGAGCTGGCTCACGGCGGTGGCGGGCGGGCCATGACCCGGCTCATCGAGGAGCTGTTCGCCGCGGCCTTCGACAACCGGTGGCTGGCGGCGGGGGACGACGCCGCCGCCTTCCCGGCGCCCGCGGGGCGGATGGTGATGGCCACCGACAGCCACGTGGTGACGCCGCTGTTCTTCCCGGGCGGCGACATCGGCTCCCTGGCGGTGCACGGCACCGTGAACGACGTGGCCATGGGGGGCGGGCGGCCCCTGTACCTCGCCGCCGGCTTCGTGCTGGAAGAGGGCTTCCCGCTGGCGGACCTCCGGCGCATCGTGGCCTCCATGGCCGCCGCCAGCCGGGCGGCCGGGGTGCCGGTGGTGGCCGGCGACACCAAGGTGGTGGAGCGCGGCAAGGCGGACGGAGTCTACATCAGCACCACCGGGCTCGGGGTGGTGCCCGAGGGCGTGGCGGTGGGCGGCGGCCGGGCGCGGCCCGGAGACCGCGTCCTGGTGAGCGGCACCCTGGGCGACCACGGCGTGGCCATCCTCTCCGCCCGCGAGGATCTGGGCTTCGATACGGAGCTGTGCTCCGACAGCGCGCCCCTGCACGGGCTGGTGGCGGCCCTGCTGGAGGCAGCGCCCGGGGTCCGCTGCCTGCGGGACCCCACCCGCGGCGGCCTGGCCGCCGCCCTCCACGAGCTGGCCCGCCAGTCGGGGGTCGGCATGCGCCTCCGCGAGGCGGACCTGCCCGTACGGGAGGAGGTGCGCGGGGCCTGCGAGATCCTGGGCCTGGACCCCCTCAACGCCGCCAACGAGGGCAAGCTGGTGGCGGTCTGCCCGCCGGAGGCGGCGCCGGCCCTGCTGGCCGCCATGCGCGGCCATCCCCTGGGGCGGGCGGCGGCGGAGATCGGCGAGGTCACCGCCGACGAGCGGGGGTTCGTGGAGATGGAGACCGCCTTCGGCGGCACCCGCCTGGTGGACTGGCTGTACGGGGAGCAGCTGCCGCGGATCTGCTGAGCGCCGCCCTTTCGGGGAAGGCGGGGGCGCCCCTACCGCCCTAGGCCCTCTCGCCCCTGTGGTACTCCGTTCTTCCCGTTCTATAGTCGGGGGAGGTTCCCGGCCCGGGCCTTGCGGCGACCGGGCCGTTGCCCGGCGCTTTCCGCCCCGGAGGCCGGAGGGTCCCCCATGCCCGTCCACAATCGCGACATCGCCGAGCGGTTCACGCGGCTGGCCAACCTGCTGGAGATCGAGGGAGCCAACCCTTACCGCGTCCGCGCCTACCGCAACGCCGCCCGCACCATCGGCGGCCTGTCGGTGGATATCGCCGACCTGGTGGCGGAAGGGGAGGACCTGACCCGCTATCCGGGCATCGGCAAGGACCTGGCCGGCAAGATCCGGACCCTCGTGGAGACCGGGGAGCTTCCCGACCTGGCGGAGGTGGAGAAGCGCGTGCCCACGGAGCTCTCCGACCTCATGGCGCTTGAGGGGCTGGGGTCGCGGGGGGTAAAGGCCCTCTACAAGCGCCTGGGCATCACCGGGCTGGACGATCTGGAGGCCGCGGCCCGCGCCGGCCGCATCCGCGAGGTGGAGCGGTTCGGCGAGAAGTCGGAGCGCGCCATCCTCGAAGAGATCGAGAAGCTCCGCGGCGGGGCCCCGGAGCGCATGCGGCTGGCGGACGCCGAGGACGTGGCCCGGCCGCTGGTGGAGCACCTGGCCCGCGCGGAAGGGGTGGAGGCCATCGAGGTGGCCGGCAGCTTCCGCCGCCGCAAGGAGACGGTGGGCGACCTGGACATCCTGGTGGCCTGTGCGGACGGCGGCCCGGTCATGGAGCAATTCGTGGGCTACGACGAGGTGGCGGAGGTAGTCTCGCGGGGCTCCACCCGCTCCACCGTGCGCCTGGCCTCGGGGCTGCATGTGGACCTGCGGGCGGTCTCCCCGGCCAGCTACGGCGCGGCGCTGCACTATTTCACCGGGGCCCAGGCCCACAACATCGCCGTGCGCCGCCGGGGCGTGGAGCGCGGCTACAAGATCAACGAATACGGGGTCTTCGAGAGCGGGGGCGGCGAGGAGCCGGTGGCCGGTGCCACCGAGGAAGAGGTGTTCTCCCGGGTGGGCCTGCCCTGGATCCCGCCCGAGCTGCGCGAGGACCGCGGCGAGATCGAGGCGGCCGAGCGAGGGGAGCTGCCGGCGCTGGTGACCCGGCCCGACCTGCGCGGCGACCTGCACACGCACACCGATGCCACCGACGGGGTCGACACCCTGCGGGCCATGGCGGAGGCGGCGGCCGCCCGCGGCTACGAGTACCTGGCCGTCACCGACCATTCCCGGCGGGTGGCCATGGCCCACGGCCTCGACCCGGACCGGCTGCGGCGCCAGATGGAGGAGATCGACCGGGTCAACGGGGAGGGAACAGGGGTGACCCTGCTGAAGGGGTGCGAGGTGGACATCCTGGAGGACGGCTCCCTGGACCTGCCCGACGACGTGCTGGCGGAGCTGGATCTCACGGTGTGCTCCATCCACTACCGGATGAACCTGACCCGGGAGAAGCAGACGGAGCGGGTCCTGCGGGCCATGGACAACCCCCATTTCCGCATCCTCGGCCACCCGAGCGGCCGCGCCCTCAACGAGCGGGCGCCCATGGACCTGGACATGGGGCGGATCATCGAGGCGGCCGCGGAGCGCGGCTGCGTGCTGGAGGTGAACGCCCAGCCCGCGCGCCTGGACCTCCGCGATGTGGACTGCCGCCTGGCCCGGGAGCGGGGCGCCCGGCTGGCCCTGTCCACCGATGCCCACAGCACCGGCCACCTGGATCTGATGCGCTTCGCCGTGGGCCAGGCCCGGCGGGGCTGGGTCGAGCCGGGGGATGTGGTCAACACCCGCGACCTGGCGGGCCTGCGGGAGGCGCTGCGCCGGTGAGGACCCGATAGGAGCCAAGATGCCCGAACTGCCCGATGTGGAGGTGTTCAAGCGGCGTTTGGACGCCACCGCCCTCCATCAGACCATCGGCGGGGTGGAGGTGGAGGACGAGCGCATCCTGCGGGGCTGCGGGCCGGCCGAGCTGGAGCGCCGCCTGCAAGGCCGTTCCCTGGAGTCGTCCCGGCGCCACGGCAAGCACCTGTTCGCCGGCCTGAACAGTGGCGACTGGCTGGAGCTCCACTTCGGCATGACCGGGGACCTGGCCTACGTGGAGGACGTGGAGGACGCGCCTCCCCACACCCGCGCCCTGTTCCACCTGGAGAACGGGCACCACCTGGCCTACGTGGACCGGCGCAAGCTGGGCCATCTGGCCCTGCTGGAGGATGTGGACGCCTACCTGGCGGAGCTCGGCCTGGGGCCCGATGCCCGCGCCCTGGGCCCGGAGGAATTCCTGGAGCGGGCCCGGGGCCAGCGCGGCCAGGTCAAATGCTGGCTCATGGATCAGGAAAAGATCGCCGGGATCGGCAATGTCTATTCCGACGAGGTCCTGTTCCAGGCGGGCATCCACCCGCGAACGCCCGTCAAGGCGCTCTCCGGCACCGATCTGTGGGAGCTCCACCGGACCCTGTGGCGGGTCCTCGATGCCGCCGTGCAGGCGGCGGTGCGCCCGGAGGCCATGCCGGAGGGCTTCCTCCTTCCCCACCGCGAGGAGGGCGCCCCCTGCCCCCGCTGTGGCACCCCTATCCAGACCATCGGCGCCTGCGGGCGCACGGCCTACCTCTGCCCGAGCTGCCAGCCCGTTTCCTGACCCCTCGGCCGGGGAGCCTCCTTGGGAATATTTCTTATTTTGTAGGGGTTGTCCCGTAATTCTACCCTGAGTCGACGATTTTAACGGCGAATTCTGTCAACGGACTGTCCTGTACGGGTTTTTTCTGTTTGCCAGCGCAATAGGGCTGTCCTACCGTGGTTCCCAGGGGCGCTTGCTAGGGAGCCCCGGCGGCGGGCGGAACTTCTTGAAAGGGAAGGGCAGTCATGGGCGAGGAAAAGAACGATCTCAATGAGGAAATCCGGGCTCTGAAGGACGATCTGGCGTCCTTGCGCTCGGACGTTTCCGAGCTGGCCGAGGCCATGCGCGAGGCGGGGCGGGACAAGGCCAGCGACTGGCGCGCCTCGGTGCAGGACGAGTGGAACGAGCGGCGCGAAGAACTGCTGCATGCGCTGGGCGTGGCGCGGGACCGGGGACGCCAGGCGGAGGAAGACCTCGAGCGGAGCATCGGGGAGCATCCCTGGACCAGCCTGATCGCCGCCTTCGGGGTGGGCTACCTGCTGGCCAAGATTTCGGGCATGGGGGGTCGACGCTGAGCTATCTGGCCGATTTTCTGGTGGCCCTCCTGGACCTGGCGGAGGCCGAGGGGCGGGCCCTGCGGCGCGGCTTGGTGCGCCTCGGCGGCGGCCTGGCGCTGGCCATCCTCGCCGCCCTCCTGGCGGCCGCCGCGGTGGGGCTTCTCCTGTGGGCCCTGTACCTGTTCACGGCGGCCTTGCTCGATCCCGTGGCCGGGGCCCTGGTCACCGGCCTGGCGGCCCTGGCGGCGGCCGGAGCGCTGGGATGGCTCGCCAGCCGCCTGGGCCGGTGAGCACCGCCGAGGCCAAGGGCCGCCTGCGCGCCGGGGGCTCCTACGGGGACCGCCTGAGGACGCTCCGTGCCCGGCGGGGTCCCCGGTCGGAGCCGGGGGCTCCCTCTTCGCTGGAGGAGGCCAAGGACCGGGTGCGATGGGCGGCTGCCCGGCTCAGCCCCCCGGCCTGGGTAGGCCGCCACCCCTACGGGGCCGTGGTGGCCGCCCTGGCGGGGGGCATGGCCGCCGGCGGGGCGCCGGCCCGGTTGCGCAGGCTGGTGGCGCGGGGTCTGCTGGAGCTGGCCCTCCGTCGCCTCTAGGCCCGCTCTCCCTCGCCCTTTCCCTTCCCAGGACCGTGGCCGGTGCGGTCGCCGATCCGATCAATGAGGCAATCCGGTATATGTGCGGTATCGCGGGGTTCTGGACGGCAAACCTTCCCGGGATTCCGGAGGAGGTGGCCGGGGCCATGGGGGACCGGCTGCGGTCCCGCGGACCGGACGACCGCGGGGTGTGGGCCGACCGGGAGGCGGGCCTGGCCCTGGCGCACCGGCGCCTGGCGGTGCTGGACCTTTCCCCGGCCGGGCACCAGCCCATGGTCTCTCCCTGCGGACGGTACGTGCTGGCCTACAACGGCGAGATCTACAACCATCCCGAGCTGCGCGAGGCGCTGGAGGGGGAGGGCGGTCACTTCCGGTGGCGCGGGCATTCGGACACCGAGACCCTGCTGGCGGCCCTGCGCCACTGGGGGGTGGAGGGGACCCTGGGCCGGCTCAACGGCATGTTCGCCTTCGCCCTGTGGGACCGCGGCGAGCGGCGGCTCTACCTGGCCCGGGACCGCATGGGGGAGAAGCCGCTGTATTACGGGCGCAGCGGGGAGACCTTCCTGTTCGGTTCCGAGCTCAAGGCCCTGACCGTCCATCCGCACTGGCGGGGGGCGCTGGACCGCGATGCGCTGACCCTCTACCTGCGCCACAACTACATTCCCGCCCCATGGAGCATCTACCAGGGCATCCACAAGCTCCCCCCGGCCCATTACGTGGTGGTGGGGGAGGGCGGAAGGATGCCTTCGGCGCCCCGGTGCTACTGGGATCTGCGCGCGGTGGCGGAGACGGGCGCCGCGAGCGCGAGCGGGGATCCGGAGGCGCTGGCCGACGAACTGGAGGCGCTGCTCGGCGACGCCGTGGAGCGCCGCATGGCCGCGGACGTCCCCCTCGGGGCCTTCCTCTCCGGCGGCTACGACTCCACCACCGTGGCCGCCCTGATGCAGGCGTGCAGCCACCGGCCGGTGCGCACCTTCTCCATCGGCTTTCAGGAGGCGGCCTACAACGAGGCGGAGCACGCCCGGGCGGTGGCAAACCATCTGGGCACGGACCATACCGAGCTCTACGTGACCCCGGGGGAGGCGCGGGAGGTCATTCCCGAGCTGCCGACCATCTGGGACGAGCCCTTCGCCGATTCCTCGCAGATCCCCACCTATCTGGTGAGCCGCCTGGCCCGCCGGCACGTCACCGTGGCCCTGTCCGGGGACGGCGGGGACGAGCTGTTCTGCGGCTACCACCAGTACGCCCTCGGAGTCCGGCTCTGGAACCGGCTGCGCCGTGTGCCTTTGGGGCTGCGGAGGCGGTTGGCGGAGGCCCTGTCCAGGACCCCGGCCCCCGTCCTCGATGCGGCGGCGAAGGGCCTGCCCCGGCGGCTACGCCGGGCAGCCTCGGCGGACCGGCTGTTGAAGCTGGCGGAGGTGCTGCCGCCCACGGCGGGCGAGGAGTTCTACCGCCGCCTGATATCCCACTGGAAAGCCCCGGAGCAGGTGGTGCGGGGAGGGACGGAGCCGGGCACCCTGCTCACCGAGCCCGGTCGCTGGCCGGATCTGCCCGGACTGCGGGAGCGCATGATGTACTTCGATGCGCTCACCTACCTCCCCGACGACATCCTGGCCAAGACCGACCGGGCCACCATGGCCGTCAGCCTGGAGGCCCGGATCCCCCTGCTCGACCACCGCTTGGTGGAGTTCGCCTGGCGGGTGCCCACGGACCTGAAGTACCGCCAGGGACAGGGGAAGTGGCTCCTGCGCCAGGTGCTCTATCGCCACGTTCCGGCGGCCCTCATGGACCGGCCCAAGATGGGCTTCGAGGTCCCCATCGAGCATTGGCTGCGCGGCCCCCTGCGCGACTGGGCGGAGGACCTCCTGGACGAGAAGCGCCTGCGTGAGGAGGGGATTCTCCGCCCCGAGGCCATCCGCCGGATGTGGCAGGAGCACCTCTCGGGCCACCGTCGCTGGAATTACCACCTCTGGGACGTGCTCATGTTTCAGGCCTGGCAGCGTGAGCATGCCGCCTCTTCCCTCGCAGCCGGGCGCCTCTCGGACCCTCCGCGGGAGCGCGCGGCGGGCTAACCGGGCCCGCCACGCCTTCCACCGCCTGGCCCCGTCCGCGAGACACCCACGAAACCGCTCAAGTCCGACGCGTACGCCCACCTCTTGCACCGGCGCCTACGTCTCCCCCTTGCGGGCTGTCCAGTACCGGAAACCGGAAGGGGATCCCTCCCGCCTCCAGCGTGGCGGGGGGTGCGCCTTCCTCCCCCTATCGGGCCAGGGCCTTCCGTCTTCCTGGAGCCTCCCGGCCGGGCCGCGTTAAAGCATCCGGCGCGTACTGCTCCGGGGATCCCCGCTTCCTGTCCACCCCTAGGCCTTCCACAAAATGCGAAAGCGTTTCCAGGCGAACTGCATTGTTGGGAATTTTAGGGAATGCACCTACCTGACTCACCCCATCAAAATTCGGCCGTAAAAATAGTAAAACAAATTGCAGTATCGCAGTTGTAAAGGGGGCTGACGCAGTTGAATTTTGTTTTGTTATTTTCCAGTGGACGTACTATGAATTGGTAAAGGGGGTAACAAATTGAGCCCTGGACATAGGTGAATATCTAAGCAAATCCCTATGCAATTTCCGCGGCCAGCAACCCAAACCCGGAAAGCCATCCGGGAAAAAGGAGAGGCAGATGCGGACCATCCCTCTTTTCCAGCACCACATCAAGGCGGGATTCCTGATCCTGGGCTTGGTGGAGCTGATGGTCCTGGTGGTCGCGGTGGCGGTTGCCGCTTACGCCCGCTTCGAGTGGGACCCCCTTCTTGTCCGGGAGAGTGCCGGCCCCCTGTTCCCCAAGGCCGTCTTTTTCGCCCTCGTGGTGCAGCTGGCCATGGTGGCAACGGGGCTGTATCAGCGGCACCTGCGGGACGGCTACGGCGGTATCGCGCGGCGGCTGTCGATCGCCTTTGTCATCGCGGTGATCTTCCTGACGGTGTTCTTTTACACCCTCCCGGAGCTGTACCTGGGTCGCGGCATCCTGGGCGCCGCGCTGCTGATCGCCTTTCCGGCCCTCCTGGCCGTTCGGGCCACCTTCTTCTCGGTGGTGCGGAGCCCGGGCATGCGCCGGCGCGTGCTGGTGCTCGGCGCCGGGCGGGGCGCGGAGGCCCTGAGCCAGTTCCGGCGGGAGACGGACCGCCTGGGCAAGGACATCATCGGCTATGTCCCCATGGGCAGCGAAACGCCCCGGGTGGAGAGGAGCCATTTGATCGATATCGGGGAGGGCCTCTGTCCCTACGCCTACCGCAACGTGGACGAGATCGTGGTGGCCGTGGAGGAGCGCCGCGACGTCCTGCCGGTGCGGGAGCTCCTGGAATGCCGGGTGCGGGGGATCGAGGTGGTGGACCTGCTGACCTTCCTGGAGCGGGAGACGGGAAAGGTGAAGGTGGATCTGGCCCAGCCGAGCTGGTTCACCTATTCCCCCGGGTTCTTCTACCGGGGGCTGTTCCACCGCACCTTCAAGCGCGCCATCGATCTCGTGGGGGCCATGTTGCTCCTGGTGCTGGCCGGCCCGGTGATGATCGGGACGGCCCTGGCCATCCGCCTGGAGGACCGGGGCCCCGTGTTCTATCGCCAGACCCGGGCCGGGGAGGACGGCCGGCCCTTTCAGTTGATCAAGTTCCGGAGCATGCGCACCGACGCGGAGCGGATGGGTGTGCCCCAATGGGCGGAGGAGAACGATCCCCGGGTGACCCGGGTGGGCGCCGTGATCCGCAAGTACCGCATCGATGAGCTCCCGCAGGTCCTCAATATCCTGCGCGGGGACATGAGCTTCGTGGGCCCGCGTCCCGAGCGCCCGGAGTTCGAGGAGGAGCTGCTCCGGGAGCTGCCTTTCTACGCGGAGCGCCACCGGGTCAAGCCCGGGCTCACGGGATGGGCGCAGATCAGCTATCCCTACGGCGCCTCCCGGGAGGATGCCCTCGAGAAGCTCCAGTACGACCTGTACTACGTCAAGAACTTCAGCCTTTTTCTGGATCTGATGATCCTCATCCACACGGCGGAGGTGATTCTCTGGGGGAAGGGGGCCCGATGAAGGGGCCGGGGAATCGCACCGACGGGACGGAGCTCAATGCCTAGCATCGCGGCCCTGAGCTATGCCGGGGGGATGGCCGCCTTCCTGGCCCTGACCCTGGTGCTGGCCATCGGCTGGCGGGGGCGCAGCGCCGGCACCCTGCTCCTGTTGGCCGCGTCCGGGAGCACGCTGTGGGCCGCCTTTCTGGCCTGGCAGGCCTGGTCCGGCCAGGGAGGAACGGTGGCGGTGGCCCTGGCGGACGGGCTGCGCTACGGCCTCTGGTTCGCCTTCCTGGCGGGTCTGCTTAGGGGGCTGGCGGAGCCCCGCCTGTTCCGCGGAATCGCGGGGATTGCCGCCGGGCTGCCCGTTCTCCATTTCCTGGGGGCCGCCTGGGGGGACTGGGCGGGCTCGGAGTCAGTGGGTGCCGTGCTCGGCGGCTCGTCCATGCTGACGGGCATCCTGCTGGCGGTCTTCGGGCTTCTTCTGGTGGAGCAGACCCTGCGCAGCACGGAGGAGGACGGGCGCTGGGCCATCAAATACCTCAGCCTGGGCCTGGGGGCCATCTTCGCCTACGACTTCTTCCTGTTCGCCGACGGCCTTCTGGTGCAGCGCACGGACCTGGACCTGTGGGCGGCCCGCGGGGCGGTGAACGCTTTGGTGGTGCCCCTGATCGCCGTGTCCGCGGCCCGCAATCCGAGCTGGTCCCTGGACGTCTACGTGTCCCGCAGCATGGTGCTGCATACGGCCACCCTGGTGGGCGCCGGCCTCTACATGCTGGTGATGGCGGGGGTGGGCTACTCCATCCGCGCCTACGGGGGGATGTGGAGCGGGACCGTGCAGGCGGTCTTCCTCTTCGGCGCCGGGGTCCTTTTGGCGGTGCTGCTGTTCTCCGGTCAGCTGCGGGCCCAGGCCCGGGTTTTCCTCAGCAAGCATTTCTTCAACTACAAGTACGACTACCGCGAGGAATGGCTGCGCTTCGCCGCCACCCTCGCCGACGAGGAGGGCGGGCCCCTGAAGGAGCGGGTGATCCGCGCCCTGGGCCGGATCGTGGAGAGTCGGGGCGGCGTGCTCTGGAAGCGGGACGACAACGGAGACTTTCGGTCCACGGCGGCGTGGAACATGCGTAGAACGGAGGCGGATCCCCTGCCGCGGGAGGACCCCCTGGCCCGATTCCTGGAGGAGTCCGGCTGGGTCCTGGAGGCCGGGGAATGGCGGGAGCGCCCCTACCGCTACCGCGGGATCGCGGTGCCGGAATGGTTCAGCGCCCAACCGGAGGCGTGGCTGGTGGTGCCTTTGATCTATCGGGAGTCGCTGATCGGCTTCGTGGTCCTGGGCGAGCCCCGCGCGGGCACCCGGACCCTGGACTGGGAGGACTACGACCTGATCAAGACCGCGGGGCGCCAGGCGGCGAGCTATATCGCCCAGGAGGAGGCCGCCGAGGCCCTGGGCGAGGCCCAGCAGTTCGAGACCTACCATCGCCTCTCCGCCTTTGTCCTCCATGACCTGAAGAACGTCATGGGCCAGCTCTCCCTGCTGGCCCAGAACGCCTCCCGGCACAAGCACAACCCGGAGTTCGTGGACGACGCCGTCCTCACCATCGAGCACTCCGTGGAACGGATGCAGCGCCTGATGGAACAGCTGCGGGGCGGCCGCAACCTGAGCCAGCCGGTGGCCCTGGACCTGGCCGAGTGCGCCCGGGAGGCGGTGGCGGCCCACGGCGACCGGCTCCCGGTCCCCGGCATCGAGGAATCCGGCCCCGTCGGCCGCGTGGTGGCCGACCGCGGCCGGCTGGTGGCGGTGCTCGGGCACATCATCCAGAACGCCCAGGACGCCACGGGCGACGGGGGCTCCGTGGGGGTCCGGGTGCGGCGGGACGGAGACGATGCGTTGATCGAGATCGAGGACGACGGGAGCGGTATGGAAGCGGACTTCATTCGCAATCGACTGTTCAAGCCGTTCGATACCAGCAAGGGAAGCACCGGGATGGGAATCGGCGCCTACGAGGCCCGGGAATACGTGCGGGAGCTCGGGGGCGACGTGGAGGTCTCCAGTGCCCCCGGTAGCGGGACGCGGTTCCGGATCCGCTTCCCGGAAGAGGCGCTGGTGGAGGAGCCCATGGAACTGGCCAGGGAGGTGGGGCAATGAGTGGCAGGGAGCGCCGTTTGTTGATCGTGGAGGACGACCCCGGGGTCCAGCGGCAGCTGCGCTGGTCCTTTGACGAGGTGGAGCCCATCGTCGCCGAGGATCGCCAGAGCGCCCTTGCGCAGCTGCGCCGGTACGAGCCCCAGGTGGTCAGCCTGGACCTCGGCCTGCCCCCGGACCCGGGCGGGGTGGAGGAGGGCCTGCGGGCCCTGCGCGAGATCCTCGCCCTGGACCCCCGCGTGAAGGTGGTGGTGATCACCGGCAACAACGACCGCGACAACGCGGTCCGGGCGGTGGCCATGGGGGCCTACGACTTCTACGAGAAGCCCCTCGACCCCGAGCTGCTCGGGGTCATCGTGGACCGGGCCTTCAAGGTCTACGAGCTGGAGGAGGAGAACCGCAAGCTCAGCCGCAGCCGGCAGGATTCGCCCCTGGCGGGTGTGGTTGCGGCGAGTCCCCAGATGGAGCATGTCTGCCACATGGTGGAGAAGGTGGCCCCCTCGGAGGCCACCGTGTGTCTCCTGGGCGAGAGCGGGACCGGCAAGGAGCTCCTGGCCCGCGGCCTTCATCAGCTCAGTCCCCGGGCCGGGAACCGCTTCGTGGCCATCAACTGCGCCGCAATCCCGGAGAACCTCCTGGAGAGCGAGCTGTTCGGCTACGAGAAGGGGGCCTTCACGGGCGCCAACCGGCAGACCCGGGGCAAGATCGAGCACGCCCACGGCGGCACCCTGTTCCTGGACGAGGTGGGCGATCTGCCCCTGTCCCTGCAGGCCAAGCTCCTGCGCTTCCTCCAGGAGCGGGTGGTGGAGCGGGTGGGCGGACGCGAGGAGATCCCCGTGGACCTGCGGGTCATCTGCGCCACCAACCAGGACCTGGAGGAGCAGCTGGCGCGGGGCGATTTCCGCGAGGACCTCTACTACCGGATCACCGAGGTGACCGTGCGCATTCCGGCCCTGCGCGCCCGGGAGGGGGACGCGGCGGTGATCGCCCGGTCCCTCCTGGAGCAGACCGCCCGGGAGCAGTCCCGGCCGGTGCCCCGGCTCACCCAGGACGCGGTCCACGCCATCGAGGCCCACAGCTGGCCGGGCAACGTCCGCGAGCTGGAGAACCGGATCAAGCGGGCCACCATCATGTGCGAAGGCGGCCGGATCACCCCCGGCGATCTGGAGCTGGAGGCCCCGGAGACCGAGCCGCTGCCCTTCAACCTGCGCCAGATCCGGGAGAAGGCAGAGCGAACCGCACTCCACCGCGCACTCAACCACACCAACAACAACCTGTCCCGGGCGGCCGAGGTGCTCGGCGTAACCCGGCCCACCCTCTATGCCTTGCTGGACAAGCATCAGATGCGCAGCGGCCGGGCCACCAAGAACGCCTGAGTCCGCGGGGAACCGCAACCGGATCGGCTTCCACGGGAGCAGCTTATGGGAACGTTTCTACGCAAGGGGCGGCACGGTAGGCCCCTGGCCGGACTGTTGGCCGCCATCCTGCTGGCCGGATGCTTCGGCGAGGGCATGGAGGCCGAAGAGCATCTGGAGCGGGCGGAGGACTACCGGGAGGAGGGGGAGCTGCAGGCGGCGGTGATCGAGTATCGGAACGCATTGCAGAAAGAGCCCGAAAATGCCAAGGCCCGGCTCCAACTGGGGCGCACCTATGCCGCCCTCGGCGACGGGGTCTCCGCGGTGAAGGAGCTGCGGCGCGCCGAGAAGGCGGGCGTCCCCGAGGCCGATCTGGCTCTGCCGCTCGGCCGGGCTCTGCTGTTGAAGGGCGACCCCGGAAAGCTGCTGGAGGAAATCGACCCTGAGGCGGTCTCCGGGGACGGCAAGCGGGCCCGGGTCCTCGCCCTGCGGGCTAGGGCGCGGCTGGCCCGCGGGGACCTGGAAAGGGCCAGTCCCCTGGTGGATCAGGCCCTGTCCCTGGATGAGGGCTCCTCCAGCGTGCTGCAGGCGCGGGCCTGGGTGGCCGCCGCCGGCGGGGATCTGAATGAGGCCCGGGAATGGGCCGAGCGAGCCCTGGAGACGGATCGCGACCGGGGCGCCGCCTGGAGCTTGCTGGGGGACATTCAGCGGCGGCAAGGGGAAGTGGAAGCCGCGGAGGAGGCCTATTCCCGGGCCATCGAGCGCCGGGCGAACAATGCTGGCGATTATTTCAAGCGGGCCTTGATCCGCATCACGGATGGGGAGATGGAGTCCGCGGAGGAGGACCTGGACGCCCTGGAAAAGGTGGCCTCGGAGCATCCCGGCCTGTCCTACGGTCGGGGGCTGATCGCCTTCCAGGAAGGGAACCTGAACGAGGCCCTGAGCGGGTTCCGGAAGGCGGTCCGGGGAGCCCCCCGGCATCTTCCCGCCCGGTTCTATCTGGGTGTCACCCAGTTCCTCGAGGAGAACTACAACCAGGCGGAGGCAGAGCTGTCCCGGGTGCTGGAGCGGGCACCCCGCCAGGACCAGGCCGCCAAGCTCCTGGCCTCCATCTACCTCCGGTGGGAGTCCTACGACCGGGCCATCCGGGTGCTGAAGCCCGTCCTGCGGCGCAGCCCCGAGGACCGGGTGGCCCTGACCCTCATGGGCCGGGCTTCCCTGCGGGCGGGACGTACCGAGGAGGGCATCTCCTACCTGCAACGGCTGGTGAAGCAGTCCCCCGAAGACGCCACGGCCCACACCACGCTCGCCCTGGGCCATATCTATGACGGTCAACGGGGGGAAGGTACCCGGGCCCTGGAGAAGGCCATCGAGCTGGAGCCGGAGGCGGAGGTGCCGACGGCCCTCCTGGTCCGGCAGTATCTCGAGTCCGGGGATCTCGACAGGGCCCTGGAGGCCGCCCGGCGGTATCGGGACAACCGCCCGGAAAGCGCCCGTCCGCTGGTCTACATGGGGCTGGCCTACCTGGGCAAGGACCGGGTGGAGGAGGCCCGGGAGGCCTTCCGCGAGGCCATGGAGCGGGAGCCCGGGGATCCGGCCGCTGGCAACAACCTGGCCCGCCTGGCTGCCCGCGACGGCGAGCCCGGGGCGGCCCGCCGCCATTACGAACGGATCCTGGAGGAGCACCCGGACCATCTGGGCACTCTGGTGTCCCTGGCCCGCCTGGAGGCCGGGCAGGGCAATGGCGAGGCGGCCGTGCGGGCCCTGGAGCGGGCCCGGGAGGCCAACCCCGAAGCGGCCGAGCCGCGGACCCTGCTGGCGCGCTACCACCGCAGCGAGGAACGGTACGCCGAGGCCCTGGACGCCGCGGAGGAGGGGCTCGAAGGCAGCTCTTCGGATCCGGACCTGCTGGAGGAGATTGGTCGGGCGCAATTGGCCCTGGGACGGGGCGGTGCCGCCCTGGACACCTTCGAGCGGCTGGCGGAGATCGTCCCCGATTCGGCCCGGGCCCGGCTCCTGGTGGCGAGGGCCCATGCACGGATCGGGGATGCCGAGGAGACGGAGCGCGCCCTGCGGGCGGCACTGGAGCGGGACGAGGGCCTGCTGGAAGCCCGCCTGGCCCTGGCCCGCCTGCTTACCCGGCAGGGCCAGCTGGAAGCAGCCGGGGAACAGGTGGAGCGCCTGCGGCGAGACCACGGGGATCACCCGGAGGTGGCCATCCGGGCAGCCCGCCTCGCGGCCCGGGAGGGACGGTGGGAGGAAGCCGTGGAGGCCTACCGGGAGGCCCTGGCCAGCCAGGAGCGCCCTTCGTGGGTGCGGGATCTGGCGGCCATGCAGCGCCGGGCCGGGCGCACGGAGGAGGCCAGGAAGACCCTGGAGGGCTGGCTGGAGCGCCATCCCGGGGACGGGGAGGCGCGGCTGGCCCTGGGCAATCTTCATCTGCAAGCGGGGCGCAAGGAGGCGGCCGCGCAAGCCTTCCGCCGCCTCGTGGAGGAGCATCCCGACAACGTGGCGGCACGGAACAACCTCGCATGGGTGCTCCGGGAGGACCATCCGGAGGAGGCGGAACGCCATGCGGAACGTGCCCTGGAGCTTGCTCCGGAGTCCGCGGAGGTCCGGGACACCGCGGGATTGGTCAAGCTGGCTAGAGGCCGGGCGAAGGAGGCTGTTCGGCAGCTCCGGCGTGCCGTGGATCTGGACCCGGATCGGCCTGCTTTCCAGGTGCATCTCGCACGTGCCCTCCGAGACCAGGGCGAGCGGAGTGAGGCGCGCACCATCCTAGAATCGTTGCTGGATCAGGACGCCGAGCTGCCCCAGCGGGCGGAGGTGGAGGGGATGCTGGAGGAGCTCTCGGCCCGGCAATGACGGCTACGGACGGGGATTGGGGGCCGTCCCGGGACGTGGGCCGAGGACCGGCTATGCCGGACACGGCCCCCTCCGGCAGGCCAATGGGGGCCAACCTGTGTTCCCTGGACCGGCAGGGGCTGGACGCAGAAAGGCCGCCCCGGCGGGGCGGCCCATACCGAAGGCCGGCGTCGTGAGCTACTTAGGCCAGAGACCGCCCCGGGAAGCGCCGCCGTCCGAAGGCGGCCGTCAGGACGAGACCAAGACCCGTCAGGGCCGCTGTGGCCGGTTCGGGGATCTGCTCCCCGCCCCCGGCAACGGTGATGTTGACCTTGTTGAAGGCGTCGAAGCCGCTCGACTCCGTGGGGCCGAACAGGTCGCCGTCACCGTACAGGCCGACATCGGCCGCCCCGTCTCCGGAGAAGGCGATGTCCTGGATGGCGTTCGACCCCAGGTTCTGGGAAAACTCCCCGAAGTCCCGATCGAAGTCCTCATACACCCAGCTGGCGCCGAAGAAGAAGTCTCCCACGTCCTCGTTCATCACGGCGTCCTGGAAGGCCTGGAGCTCAATTGGGCTCTGGGCGATCCAGAAGTCGTCCTCGCCGTCCAGGCCCGCGGCGGCCCGCAGGCTGCCGTCGCTGGCGTCCGCCAGCTCCTGCTCCGAATCCCCGGCGGTCCGGTCGAACTCGGTGCCCGCGTCAATGGAATCGTCGAAGAACAGGGTGGACAGCTGGTCCTTGTCGATGCCGAGGGAGTCTGCCTCGGAGTCGCCGAGGTAGGGATCCCAGGCCTCGGCGGACGGGTTGCGGAAGCGGATGTCCCACATCTCGTAGGTGCTGCCGCCAAGGTCGGCGGTCTTTCCGGAATCCCCCATGTCGGCCACTTCCACCTGAAACAGGGAGGTGAACTGCCTTCCGGTGGTGTTCACGTAGGACGCGTCCCCCCCGTTTTCGAGCTTGGTGATGTCCATGGCCCCGCGCAGGGTGTCCCCCTCCTGGATGGCGCCCTCAACCCGTTCCCCGTTGCGGTAGAAGTTCTCCCCGCTGTCATCGGTCCACAGGGCCATGTCGGATGGCATGATCGAATCCAGAGCTGTTGCCTGGGCCGTGCCCGCGGCACACAGACCCATACCTACCATGCCGGCCAGGGCCGAATGCAACACGACGTTGCGTACTGCCATCGTTCTTCCTCCACAGAATGTTTGGTGTCTAGCTGGGAGCCCGACATCCGTGGCACCCGCCTCGCCCTGTCCCTAGCCAGTACCGTGCCAAGAAGAAAAATCTCTGCATTTCAAATATCTGACCGCATGACATGGTTTTCATGCGCGGGCCATGGAAACTTTTCCGACGCCAGCCGGATGGCCCTGCCTGGCCCCCGGAACCCGCCCGGTTCGTGTGTCCTTCCCCGGTAAAGGCCCGCGTCCGGGCGGGTCGGCTCAGAACTTCGGACCCCTTCGGTGTCGGGAGAATGGACCTTGGTCCTTTCCCCCAAGGGAAGGACCAAGGTGCCGGCCATGGCCTTGTTTTCAGTCCGCCGACCCCGGGCTCCTTTTCGGCCGGGTGACAAAAATCCGCGGAAAAGACCCATCCGGCCGTCCCTGCTGAAGCGGGATTGTGGCCTCTCCGCCTCCTTGCCCCTTCATCCGGTTCGGGCCGCCCGTGTCCCGCCAGGGCGTGGGGAGTGTAAAGGGTAGGGTTTGATGGGCTTTGTTCTGGTAACAAAGTTGGACAGAAGATGGTAGGTGGTAGGGGGAATTTAGTTGCCCGGAAATTATTTAAACAATTGTTTTTAAATAATTTTAAGTATGGTCTGTAAAATATTTTTTACACCAAAAACCCGGGTTCCGGGCCCGGTAAGGGTTCGTCCCAAGGTTTCGTTGGTGTCTTTTACGTTATTAATGTCCAAAAGAAAGTAAAACGCACCTAAAGGGCCTCCGGGCCGGGGAGGGGGAAATCTTGAAGGAATGCCTTGGGGTGCCGCGCACTCTCGTATGGATCGTTTTGCCATTGGGCTTGATGGGGGTGGCCGGTTGTGGCGGTCCCGGCCTTCCGGAAGGGGCCCCCAAGAAGCTGGATGTTGACGAGACCCCGCACTACCTCATCGGTCCGGGGGACTCCGTCAACATCTTTGTCTGGCGGAACGAGGAGCTCTCGGTGACCGTTCCCGTCCGTCCCGACGGGCGCATCACCACCCCGCTGGTGGAGGACGTCGTGGCCAGTGGTCGGACCCCCACCCAGCTGGCGCGGGTGATGGAAAACGAGCTGAGCACCTACATCAAGGAGCCTGAAGTGACCGTCATGGTCGATCAGTTCCAGGGGCTTCCCCCCCGGCAGATCCGCGTAGTGGGGGAGGCCACGGAGCCCATGGCCCTGCCTTACCAAGACGATCTTTCCTTGCTCGACGTGATGATCGAGGTGGGGGGGCTTACCGAGTTCGCAGCCGGCAATCGAGCCAAGCTGGTACGGACCGTGGATGGCGAGCGCAAGCAGTACAACGTCCGCCTCGACGATCTGGTCCGCGACGGCGACATCAGCCAGAACGTGGACATGCTCCCCGGGGACGTCCTGTTCATCCCTGAAGCTTTGTTCTAGCTAGCCCGATCACAGGCGGATTGGTAACCGATCATGCGTGAAATGCTAAGCCAGCTTACGACCTATCTGCGGGGCGTCCTGCGCTTCCGCTGGTCCGTCCTGCTTACGGCCTGGGCCATCGCTCTCGCCTCGTGGGCCCTGGTGTACTACCTGCCGGACAAGTACGAAGCCAACGCCCGCGTCCACGTGGATACCCATTCCGTGCTCGAGCCCCTGTTGGAAGGAATGGTGGTGGATACCAACACCCAGGAGCGGGTCAACCTGATGGCCCGGACTCTGCTTAGCCGCCCCAATTTGGAGAAGGTGGCGCGAGAGACGGACCTGGACCTTCAGGCCGACGGAAGGAACGGCATGAAGGATCTTGTCGACCGCCTCCGGGAACGGATCGAGATCGATGCCACCAGCGAGTTCAACCTCTACGAAATTACCTACCGCGATACCGATGCCAATCGAGCCGAGCAGGTGGTCCAGGCCCTGCTGGACCTCTTCGTGGAGGAGAGCCTCGGGGATACCCGGGAGGATTCGGCCAACGCCCAGGAATTCCTGACGCACAAGCTCAAGGAATACGAGCGGCGCTTGGAAGAGGCCGAGCAGCGCCTGATGGACTTCAAGCGCGAGCATACCGGCGAGATGCCCGACGAGCGCGGGGACTATTACGAGCGGCTGCAGAGCAGGCAGGCCCAGCTCGAGGAGGCCAGGCTGCAGCTGGAGACCGCCGAGAAGCGCCGGGATGCCCTGGAGAAGCAGCTGGCCGGCGAAAAGCCTACCTATGGGGTTATGGAGCGGACCGCGCAGTCCCCTTCAGGGGCGGAGGAGCCGAGCGAGCTCGAGCAACGGGTCTCGCAGCTCCAACAAGAGCTGGACCAGCTCCGGCTGCAGTACACCGATGAGCATCCCGATGTCCGCAATCTGGAGGCCACCATCGAGAACCTGGAGGAACAGCAGGGTGAACAACAGTCCTCTCAGGTTGCCTCGGCCGACCAAGGCGATGAAAGCGGCGGCCCGGAGGCCAACCTGGGGGGCAACGAGTACTACCAGAACCTCCGCACCGCCCTGTCCGAGGCCAAGGCGGAGGTGGCCTCCCTACAGGCCCTGACGGAGCGGCACGAGGAAGAGGTGGAAAGCCTGAAGGAGAAGGTGGACACCATTCCCCAGGTGGAGGCCAAGCTGGCGAGCCTGAACCGCACTTACCAGGTGAACAAGGAGAACTACGAGAAGCTCCTGGCGCGGCTGCAGAATGCCCAGATCTCCGAGGAGGCGGGCCGTAGCAGCGACGACGTGCAGTTCCGGGTGGTGGACCCGCCCCAGACCCCTGTCGAGCCCGTGGCGCCCAATCGGCCTCTGCTGGTGAGCGGCGGCCTGTTCGGCAGCGTGGGGGCGGGAATGGTCCTGGGGGTGCTAATGGCTCAGGTCCGCCCGGTGTTCGACTCCCGGAGGAGCCTGTTCGAGGCCACGGGTCTGCCGGTTCTGGGGACGGTATCCCAGGTGAGCACCCGGGCCACCGCCGCCCGCAAGCGAACCGAAGGCCTGCTGTACCTGTTGGGAATGGTCCTGTTGCTCCTCGTGTATGGGGTTGCCTTGGCCGTTGCCTTCTGGGGAACAGGACCCGTAGAGACCTGGCTCAACGCGTGGGGGATTTCCCTATGAGCAGCATAGAAAAGGCAATGGACCAGATGGGAGGCAGTCCCGCCCTGGACATGGATTCCACCGGGTCGGAGGAGGCCCGGGAGCAGCAGCCCCAAAAGGCGCACGGCGAACGGGCGCCAGAGGATGTGGACATCCAGCTGCCCTTCAAACGGCTCCGGCGGCGCGGGCTCCTGTCTCCCACGGACACGGACAGCCGCCTGGCGGAGGAATACAGGCTGATCAAGCGTCCCCTGCTCATGAACGCTTTCCATGAGGAGCGCCGGACGCTGGCCCGGAGCAACCTGGTCATGGTCACCAGCGCCCTGCAGGGCGAGGGCAAGTCCTTCACCGCCTTCAACCTGGCCGTGAGCATGGCCATGGAACGGGACCACACGGTCCTGCTGGTGGACGGCGACCTGGAGGAGGCCTCCCTCACCCGCTGGCTGGCGCGTCGGGACATGACGGGGTTCTCGGACCTCCTGGAGGACCCCGACCGGGATGTCAGCGAGGCCCTGCTCCGCACCGATATGCCGCGCCTGACCATGGTCCCGGCGGGAAAGCGGCATCCCCACGCCACCGAGCTATTGGCGAGCGGCCAAATGGCCCAGGTGGCGGAGGAGCTGTCCCAGCGGTATCCCGATCGGATCGTGCTCTTCGATTCGCCCCCCCTGCTGGTTACGAGCCAATCCACCGTGCTGGCCAGCTCCGTGGGCCAGGTGCTCCTGGTGGTGGAGTCCGGCAGGACTCCCCAGAATCTCGTGCACGAGGCCATGGGGCTGCTCGATACGGAGAACCAGTGGGTCGGATCGATCCTGAACAAGGGTGAGCGGTTTGCCAGCGGCTCCTACTACGGCGGCTACTATGGCCAGTACGGCTGAGCGCGCCGGTCGTCTTTCGTCCATCACGCCCGCCGCCTCCGGTGCCGCCCCCTTCAAGGCAGGAAGGGTGATCGCCATGGTGGCAACCGCCCTCGCCGCGCCGGCCCCCGTGCTGGGGCAGGGTGTGTCGGCCCAGGGAACGGGCGCCCTGTTCGGTGCCACCCCCTTCGGCGAGGGGACCGACGAGGGCACGGAGTCCGGGGACCGCGCCGGGGAGTGGGTCCTGGCCCCGCGCCTGACCCTGGGGGAGACCATCAGCGACAACTTCGCCCTCGCCCCCCCGGGCGAGGAAGAGTGGGACTTGATCTCCCAGATCACTCCGGGCATCCGGGTGGAGCGGGACGGGACACGGACCCAGGCCTACCTGGATTACCAGGCCCAGAGCCTGTTCTACGTGCGCAACCCGGAAAGCGACGGGGTGTTCCACCAGCTGGAGGCCAACGGCACCGGGGAGCTGTGGCGCAACCACCTGTTCCTGGACGGAGCCGCCTCCTATACCCAGCAGCTCATCTCTCCGCTGGGGGCGGTCCCCGAGTCCAACCTGGTGCCCACGGCCAACCGCACGGACGTGGCCACCTACGAGTTGAGCCCCTATTACGTGCAGCGGCTGGGGAGCTTCGCCGACGCCCGGGCCCGCTACACCTACAACCGGGTGGACTACGAGACCCAGTCCCTGTCCGACACGGAGAGCAACGGTGTGAGCGCCTCCCTGGACAGCGGGGAGCGCTACGACGACCTGGGCTGGCGGGCGAGCTACTCCCGCGAGGAGGAGCGCCTGGAGGACTGGCCCGACCGCACCTTCGAGCGGGCTTCCGGCGAGCTCAGCCACCGTCTCGGAAGCAAGACCGAGGTCTTCGGGATGTACGGCTACGAGGACAACGACTACGAGACCGATCCCACGGGGGATGCCACGGGGGGCGACCTGAGCAGCGATTTCTGGGAGGCCGGGATGCGCTACAGCCCGACCCCTCGCACCTTTCTGGAGGGAGCCTACGGCGAGCGGTACTTCGGCAATACCTGGCGGGCCAACCTGGAGCACAGCACCCGGCAGACGAACTGGCAGGTGGGGTATTCCGAGACCATCGAGACCGAATCCCAGCTCCAGGCCGACACGCTGAATATGCGCCTCACCGACCCCAGCGGCAACACCATCACCGACGAGGAGGGCAATCCCATCCTCCTGGAGGTGCCCTTCTCCCTGCAGGTCCAGGACGTCTTCCTGCGCAAGCGTTGGAACGCGGACGTCACCGCCGATACCGGTAAGAGCCAGTTCCGGCTCTCGGGGTACCAGGAGTCCCGCGACTACCAGCGCACGGGACTGGAGGAGGAGGGCTACGGCGCGGGCACCGGCTGGACGTGGCGGATTGCCCCCCGCACCCGGGCCATTACCCGGCTGTCCTGGGACCACCACGACCTGGCCTTCCAGGGGGACCGGAAGGACGACGTCTGGCGGTTCGGGGTGCGTCTGGCCCGGGAGCTGCGCCGGCAGCTTACCACCTCCGTGGACTACCAGTACCTGCGCCGGGACTCCAACCAGTCCAGCGCCGAATACCGCCAGAACTCGGTCACCCTGCTCCTCAGGAAGGTTTTCTAGGAAAACGCCATGTACGAGTCCTTTTACAACTTGCAGGGCAAGCCTTTCCAGCTCAGCCCCGATCCGCGGTTCTTCTTCGGCAGCCGCGGGCACCGCCGGGCCCTGGCCTACCTGCGCTACGGCCTGGGACAGGGCGACGGCTTCGTAGTGGTTACCGGCGGGGTGGGCACCGGCAAGAGCACCCTGGTGCAGATGCTGCTCGCCGAGCTCAAGCGCCAGCGCAACGTGGTGGCGGCCCAGCTGGTGATGACCCAACTGGAGCCGGACGACCTCCTGCGAATGGTGGCCGGCGCCCTGGGGTTGGAGAACGAGGGCCTGAGCAAGGCCGCCCTGCTGCGCAAGTTCGAGTCCTACCTGCGCAAGCAGCGCCGCGAGGGGCGGCGGGTCCTCCTCCTGCTCGACGAGGCCCAGAACCTGCCGGCGCGGAGCCTGGAATCCCTGCGCATGCTCTCCAACTTTCTCGACGGCGAGCAGCCGCTGATCCAGAGCTTCCTGCTGGGTCAGGCGGAGTTCCGGGACACCCTGGCGTCCCCCCGGCTGGAGCAGATGCGCCAGCGCGTGATCGCCAGCTGCCACCTGACGGCCTTCGAGGAGGAGGAGACGCGCAGCTACATCGAGCACCGGCTGCGCAACGTGGGCTGGCAGCACGATCCGGCCCTCTCGGACGAGGCCTTCCAGGCCATCCACCAGTACACCCGGGGGGTGCCGCGCTCCATCAACACCTTCTGCGACCGCCTCCTGCTGTACGGCTACCTGGAGGGGCTCCACGAGGTCTCGGTGGAGACGGTGGAGGCCGTGGCCCAGGAGCTCAACATGGAGCTCCAGGACGAGGAGGAGGGGGACGGCGAGGAGCAATCCGCCGAGGGGGGTTCCCGCGTGGCCCGCCTGGAACGGCGCATCGAGCTCCTGGAGGAGGCCCTGAGCGCCACCCGCGACGGCCTGAACCAGGCCCTCGCCGAGCGCTACGGGTAGGGGGCATGGACGGCCTCGATCCCACCGCCAATGCCTTGAGCGTGGACGTGGAGGACTACTTCCAGGTCTCCGCCTTCGCCGGGCACATCGACCGCGCCGACTGGGACCGCCTGCCGCATCGCGTGGAGCGCAACACCGACCGGATCCTCCAGCTCTTCGCCGACCACGGGGCGCGGGCCACCTTTTTCGTGCTCGGCTGGGTGGCGGAGCGCTACCCGGACCTGGTGCGGCGACTGGCGGAAAACGGCCACGAGGTGGCCAGCCACGGCTACGGGCACATCCGGGTCGACGAGCAGTCCCTGGAGGAGTTCCGCGCCGACGTCCGGTACGCCAAGGCCCTGCTCGAGGACACCACGGGCCGGCCGGTCCGGGGGTATCGGGCCGCCAGCTTCTCCGTCGGCCCGGACAACGCCTGGGCCTTCGACGTCCTGCGCGAGGAGGGCCACCGCTACAGCTCCAGCGTCAACCCCATCCGCCACGACCTCTACGGGGCGCCGGATGCGCCCCGCTTCGCCCACGCGCCCGGCGGGCGGGACCTGATCGAGGTGCCCGTCTCCACCGTGCGGGCGGCGGGGCGCAACCTCCCATGCGGGGGCGGCGGCTTCTTCCGGCTGCTGCCCTACGCCTACTTCCGCTGGGGCCTGCGGCGCATCAACCGGCGGGAGGGTCGGCCGGCGGTCTTCTACTTCCATCCCTGGGAGATCGACCCCGGGCAGCCGCGCCAGCGGGGGGTCGCCCCGCGGACCCGCTTCCGCCATTACGTCAACCTCCACCGGACCGAGCCCCGCCTGCGGCGGCTGCTCGGCGATTTCCGGTGGGAGCGCATGGATCGGATCTTTTTGGGAGAGGAGCAGGCATGACGGTCACCGGGGTCACCGATCCGGTCATCCGGGAGATGGGCGGCGGCGAGGAGGCACGCTGGGACGCTTTCGTCGACGCCGCGCCCGAGGCCACCTTCTTCCACCGCGCCGGCTGGCGCCGGGTCCTGGAGGAGGGGCTCGGCCACCGCGCCCACTTCCTGTTCGCCGAGCGCGACGGCGAGGTGGACGGGATCCTGCCCCTGGGCCGCATCCGCAGCCGCCTGTTCGGGGACGCCCTCATCTCCTTGCCCTTCTGCGTGCGGGCAGGGGTGGTGGGGCGGAGCGAGGAGACTCGCGCCGCCCTGGAGCGGGCGGCCTGCGACCTGGCCGACCGCCTGGGCGTGGACCACCTGGAGCTGCGCCAGGAGGCCCCGCGCCATCCGGACTGGCCCACCCAGGGCGAGCGGTACGTCCATTTCCGGCGCGCCCTGGATCCCGATCCCGAGGCCAACCTCAAGGCCATCCCCCGCAAGCAACGGGCCATGATCCGCAAGGGCATGGAGGCCGGCCTGGAGGGGGTGGTCGACGACGACCTGGAGCGCTTCTACCCCCTGTACGCCGAGAGCGTCCGCAACCTGGGCACGCCGGTGTTCCCCAAGCGCTACATGCGCACGCTGCGCGAGGTGTTCGGCGACGCCTGCGAGGTGCTCACCATCGAGCATCGCGGCCGGGCGGTGAGCAGCGTGCTGTCCTTCTACTTCCGCGACGAGGTGCTGCCCTACTACGGCGGGGGAGGGCCGGCGGCCCGCGACCTCAAGGCCAACGACTTCATGTACTGGGACCTCCTGCGCCGCGCCGTGGAGCGGGGCTACACCGTCTTCGACTACGGGCGCAGCAAACGGGACACGGGCTCCTACCGGTTCAAGAAGCACTGGGGGTTCGAGCCCGAGCCCCTGTACTACGAATACCACCTGGTGCGGGGGCGGGAGGTCCCGGACGTGAGTCCCTCCAACCCCCGGTACCGGATGTTCGTGGAGGCCTGGAAGCGCCTGCCCCTGCCCATGGCCCGGCTGATCGGGCCCCTGATCGCGCGGAATCTCGGATGAGCGCCAAGCCCCCCCTGCTGTTCCTGGCGCATCGGATCCCCTATCCCCCCAACAAGGGGGACAAGATCCGGTCGTTCCATCTGCTGGAATACCTGAGCCGCCACTACGACGTCCACCTGGGCGCCTTCGTCGACGATCCGGCCGATTGGCGGTACGCCAAGCAGACGGCCCGGTACTGCGCCACCGCCGAACTGGTGCCCCTGGGCCGGGGCCGGGCCCGGCTCCGGAGCCTGGGGGGCCTGGTGGCGGGCAGCCCCCTGTCGCTGCCCTTCTACCGGGACCGGCGCATGGACGCATGGGTTGGCGACACGCTCCGCGCGGTCAAACCGCGGCGGGTGGTGGTGTTCTCCTCGGCCATGGCGCAGTACGTGCCGCAGGAGCGGGCCCCGGAGGCGCGCCGGGTGCTCGACATGGTGGATGTGGACTCAGCCAAGTGGGCGCAGTACGGCCGCATGCGACCGGGGCCCATGGGCTGGATCTTCCGCCGGGAGGGGCGGCGGCTGCGGGAGCACGAGCGGCGGGCGGCCCTCGACTTCGACGCCACGGTCCTGGTGACCCGGCCGGAGCGGGAGCTGCTCGAAGCCGCCGTCCCCGAGGCCGGGGGACGGCTCGCCGCCGTGGGCAACGGGGTGGACGTGGAGCATTTCACTCCCGGCGCCGACCTTCGAAATCCGTATCCCGAGAGCGGTCCGGTCCTGGTGTTCACCGGGGCCATGGACTACTGGGCCAACGTGGACGCGGTGACCTGGTTCGCCGAGGCGGTCTGGCCGGGGATCCGGGAGCGGCTGCCGGCGGCCCGCTTCTTCGTGGTGGGGGCGCGGCCCACGGACACCGTTCTGGACCTGGGGCGGTGTCCGGGGATCGAGGTGACGGGGACGGTTCCCGACATCCGGCCCTACCTGGCCCATGCGGACGCGGCCGTGGCTCCTCTCCGCGTGGCCCGCGGCATCCAGAACAAGGTGCTGGAGGCCATGGCCATGGCGCGGCCGGTGGTGGCCACGGGCGCGGCCCTGGACGGGCTGGAGGGGCTCGCCGATTACCCATTGGTGGGCGAGGACCCGGAGGCCCTTCGCCGGGCCACTCTGGCGGCCCTCTCCGACCCCCCCCCGGTGTCCGGGCAGGCGCTGCGCGACTGGGTGGCGGAGCGCTACGCCTGGGAGGCCAACCTGGCCCGCTTCCGTTCCCTGCTGGAGGCCGGGCCCGCGGGGGACGCCGGAACGGTGGTGGGGCAGGCGCCGGTGGAGGCGGCGGGATGAGGGTGCCCGCCCCGGAAGGCCTCCAGTCGACCCAGGGAGCCGGGAGCCGGGCCGAGGTGCGGCCCCTCCTCCTGGCCCTGCTTCTCCTGGCGGGGCTGGTGGGGCTCTACCACGAGACCGCCCTGTCCATGGCCGCCATCTGGTGGCGTTCGGAGACCTACGCCCACGGCATGCTGGTGGTGCCGGTTTCCGCCTTTTTGCTGTGGCGCCGCCGGAGGGCCCTGGCAAGGCTGCCCCTGGAGCCGGACCTGAAGGGGGTGCTCGCCCTGGCCCTGCTGGCGGGCATCTGGCTGGTGGCCCGGCAGGCCGAAGTGCTGTTCCTGCAGCACCTGACCTTCGTGGCCATGGTCCCCGCCGGGCTCTGGGCGCTGCTCGGCGCCCGGTTCCTCCGGACCGCCGCCTTCCCCCTGGGCTTCCTCCTGTTCGCGGTGCCCCTGGGGGAGGGTCTGGTGCCCATCCTCCAGGACTTCACGGCGGACTTCAGTGTTGCCGGCCTCCAGCTGTCGGGGGTGCCGGTGTACCGCGAGGGCCACTACCTCTCCATCCCGGAGGGGCGCTTCGAGGTGGCCGAGGCCTGCAGCGGCATCCGCTACCTGATTGCCTCCCTGGCCATCGGCACCCTGTTCGCCTACCTCAACTACCGCTCCCCCTGGCGGCGGCTGGCCTTCGTCGTCGCCGCCGCCGCGGTGCCGGTTCTGGCCAACGGTCTCCGCGCCTACGGCATCGTGATGCTGGCCCGCTGGAGCGACATGGCCCTGGCCACCGGGGTGGACCACCTCATCTACGGCTGGGTGTTCTTCGGTGTGGTCATGGTCCTGCTGTTCTGGGTTGGCGGGCTCTGGCGCGACGCCGAGTCCCGGTTCCCGGAGGCCCCGAACCGGCAGGCCCCGGAGGACGGGGGACGGGGGACCATGACCCTGGCGCTTTCCGGGTTGGCGGTGCTCGCGGTGGCGGGGGCCGGTCCCGCCGGGGCGGGGTGGTTGGACCGGTCGGGCGCGCCCATCAGGGCCACGAGCCTGGACCTTCCCGCCGCCGAAGATCCCTGGAATGGGCCCTTCCCAGTGGAGGACAGCTGGCGCCCCGACTTCCGAGGCGCCGACCGGGCCCTGCGGCGTGTCTACCGCTCCCCGGAGGGGAACGTCCACGTGCTCCTTATCCATTTCTACGACCAACGTCAGGGCGAGGAGCTGATCGCCTCCGGCAACCATCTTCACGACGGAAAGCGTTGGCTGCGCAGCGGCGAAGGTCGGGCCCGCCTGGATCTCCCCGAGCAGGGGGGCGAGCTGGGGGTCCGGGAGCTCCGGCTCCGCGGTCCCGGGGACCGGCGGTTGGTATGGCACTGGTACAACGTTGGCGGCCACCTCACCGCCCATCCGGTGATGGGCAAGATTTGGATGGCCTGGGAGCGGGTCCGAGGTGGGCGCCCCGACGCCACTCTCATCGCCGTGGCCTCCGACTACGACGGGGAACCGGAGGTGGCTCGGGAGCGGGTCGCCGATTTCCTGGCGAAGCATCCTGGGCTGACCCGCGACGGGCGGGTCGTGCGGGTCCTGACCGAGGAGGGGCGGTGATGGCCGCTGCCGGACCGGACTGCAGCCCGCCGCTTGTGGCCCACGTGGTCCACTCCCTGCGCGTGGGGGGCATGGAGAACGGCCTGGTGAACCTCATCAACCGGACCCCTCCGGAGACCTTGCGGCACGCGGTGATCTGCCTGGAGGGGTACTCGGAATTCGCCGCCCGGCTCGATCCGGCGGTGGAGGTGCATGCCCTCCACAAGCGCCCGGGCCTGGACATCGGCCTGTACGGGCGGCTCTGGCGGCTCCTCCGGCGGTTGCGGCCGGATCTGGTCCACACCCGCAACCTGGCGGCCATCGAAGCCCAGCTCCCGGCGGCCCTGGCCGGAGTGCGGCGGCGGGTGCACGGCGAGCACGGCTGGGACATGGCCGATCTGGACGGGGCCAGCCGGCGCTACCGGCTGCTGCGGCGGGCCATGCGCCCCCTGGTCCACCATTTCATCCCCCTTTCCAGGGACCTGGAGGGCTACCTGGGCGGGGCCATCGGCGTGCGCCCGGAGCGCATGACCCGCATCTGCAACGGCGTGGATGTGGAGCGGTTCCGGCCTGGCACCGGCGGCGGGGCGCTGCGGGGCCGGGCCGGGTTCCCCGCAGCGGCGCCGGTGATCGGCTGGGTGGGCCGCATGGAGGGGGAGAAGGACCCGCTGGCCCTGGTGCGGGCCTTCATCCGGGTGGCGGGTGCCGAAGGGGCGAAGGAGACAGCGCCGCGGCTGGCCCTGATCGGAGACGGTTCCCTCCGCTGCAAGGCCCGGGAGGAGCTGGAGGAGGCCGGCCTGGCCCACCGGGTGTGGCTGCCGGGGGAGCGGGCGGACGTGGCGGAGCTCCTTCCGGACCTCGACCTGTTCGTTCTCCCCTCCCTGGCGGAGGGCATCTCCAACACCGTGCTGGAGGCCATGGCCTGCGGATTGCCGGTGGTGGCCACCCGGGTGGGAGGCAACCCGGAGCTGATCGCCGACGGCGAGACCGGCCTGCTGGTACCCCCTGGCGATCCGCGGGCCCTGGGGGAGGCCCTGGCCGCTGCCCTGGCGGACCCGGACCGCCGCGCCGCCATGGGCCGGGCCGCCCGGGGGCGGGTGGAGGAGCGTTACAGCATCGACGCCATGGTGGCGGCCTATCTGGAGGTCTACCGCCGGCTGCTCGGCCCGGGGGCGGGCCCCCTGGCCGACGGACCCGTTCCCGAAGGAGGAGCACGCTGATGTGTGGTCTGGTGGGGCTGTTCGACACCCGCGGGACGCGGCCCATGGATCGCGGCCTGGTGGAGGCCATGAACCGGCGGCTCTACCACCGGGGACCCGACGGGAACGGGATCCATGTGGAGGCCGGCCTCGGCCTCGGCCACCGCCGGCTGGCCATCATCGATCTGGACGGCGGGGACCAGCCGCTGTTCAGCGAGGACGGGAAGGTGGCGGTGGTCTACAACGGCGAGGTCTACAACTTCCGGGAGCTGGCCGGGGAGCTGCGCGACCGGGGCTACCGGTTCCGCACCCGGTGCGACACGGAGGTGGTCCTGCAGGCCTGGCGGGAGTGGGGGCCGGACTGCGTCCACCGGTTCCGGGGGATGTTCGCCCTGGCCATCTGGGACCGGGACCGGCAAAGCGTGTTTCTGGCCCGGGACCGCATGGGCATCAAGCCCCTGTACTACGCCCTGTTCGATGACGGCACCCTGGCCTTCGCCTCCGAGCTCAAGGGCCTGCTGCCGCACCCTGGGGTGGGCCGGGACCTGGAGCCGACGGCGGTGGAGGAGTACTTCGCCTTCGGCTATGTGCCGGATCCGCGCACCATCCTGAAGGGGGTCCGCAAGCTCCCGCCGGCCCACCGCCTGATGGTGCGCAGGGGGCAGCCCGTCCCCGAGCCGGAGGCCTACTGGGACGTGGCCTTCGCCGAGGGGGACTCCCGGCCGGCGGAGGACAGCGTGGCGGAGGAGCTCACCGAGAAGCTGTCGGAGGCGGTTGGCATGCGGCGGGTGGCCGATGTGCCCGTGGGGGCCTTCCTCTCCGGCGGCGTGGACTCCAGCGCGGTGGTGGCCATGCTCGCCCGGGCCGACGAGGAGCCGGTGCGGACCAGCTCCATCTCCTTCGGCGATCCCCGCTACAACGAGGCCGCCCACGCGGCGCGCGTGGCGGAGCGCTACGGCACCGACCATACGGTGTCGGAGGTGGACCCCTCGGATTTCGACCTGGTGGACCGCCTGGCCGGCATCTACGACGAGCCCTTCGCCGACAGCTCCGCCATGCCCACCTACCGGGTCTGCGAGCAGGCCCGGAAGCGGGTGACCGTGGCCCTCTCCGGGGATGGCGGTGACGAGAGCTTCGGCGGCTACCGGCGTTACCGCTGGCACGTCCACGAGGAGCAGGTCCGGCGGCGGGTCCCCCGGGCCCTGCGCGGTCCCCTGTTCGGGGCCCTGGCCCGGGTCTACCCCAAGCTCAACCGTGCGCCCCGCGTCCTGCGGGCCAAGGCCACCCTGGAGTCCGTGGCCCGGGATAGCCTGGACGCCTACCTGGACAACATGGGGGTGGTGCCGGAGGGCATCCGGCGGGCGATGTTCAGCGACCGGATGCGCCGGGACCTGCAGGGCTATCACGCGGTGGAGGTGCTGCGCGGCCACGCTCGCAGGGCCCCCGACCACCCCCTGTCCCAGGTGCAGTACCTGGACATGAAGACCTACCTCCCCGGCGACATCCTGACCAAGGTGGACCGGGCCAGCATGGCGCACTCCCTGGAGGTTCGGGTCCCCGTACTGGACCACGAATTCGTGGAGTGGGCGGCGGAGCTGCCTCCCCGCTACAAGTACCGCCACGGGGAGGGCAAATACCTCTTCAAGAAGGCCCTGCGGCCCTACCTTCCGGACGAGGTGCTGTACCGGCCCAAGATGGGGTTCGCCGTGCCGGTGGACGGCTGGTTCCGCGGGCCACTGCGGGAGCGAGTCCGGGAGGCCCTGCTCGGTCCGGACCTCCAGGACACGGGCCTGTTCGACCGGCGCGCCCTCGAGCGCCTTTTGGAAGAGCACCAGTCCGGGCAATGGGACCACGGCGCGGTGCTGTGGGCCCTGCTCATGTTCGCGGCCTTCCTGCGGAATCTGCATCGGGAGCCGGCGTATCCGGGCGCTGCTGCCCCCGCAGACAGTCCGCGTCCGGCCACGAGCCAGCCGGGGGCGTCGCCATGAGGATCCTGTACCACCACCGTACCCGGGGGGAGGACGCCCAGGGCGTCCATATCACGGCCCTGTGCCGCGCCTTCGAGGGCCTGGGCCACGAGGTGCGCCTGATGGGGCCGCCACTTCCGGCCGGCGGCGGCCGCAGCGACAGCGGCCGGCGGGACAACGCCACGCTGCTGGGCTTGCCCCTGCCGCACTGGCTCTACGAGATGCTGGCCCTGGGCTACAACGTGCCGGCCTTCTTCGCCCTGGCGGTCGCCATCCTGCGGTGGCGCCCGGATTTCGTCTACGAGCGCTACGCCCTGTTCGGCGTGGCCGGGCGGCTGGCCGCCGGGCTCTTCCGGGTCCCCTTCATCCTGGAGGTGAACGCCCCCCTGAGCCAGGAGATGAAGGACCACGGCGGCCTGGTCCTCCAGGGCCTGGCCCGGCGCGTGGAGGACCGGCTCTGCGCCGGGGCCACCCGGACGGTGGTGGTCTCGGCCGCCATGCGGGACCTGTTCGTCCGCCGGGGCCTCCCGGAGGAGCGGTTCCTGGTGGTGCCCAACGGCGTGGACCGGGAGCGCTTCCATACGGGTGTGGTAGGGGACGGTGTGCGGCGGGAGCTGGGGCTGGAGGACCGGTTCGTCGTCGGCTTCGTGGGCTGGATCCGGCCCTGGCACGGGGTGCACGACCTGCTGGAGGCCTTCGCCCGCGTCGTGGCCCATCGGCCGGACGCGACGCTCCTGCTGGTGGGGGACGGCCCCGCCGTCCCGGCGCTCCGGGAGCGCGCGGGGGAGCTGGGCCTGGCGGACCGGGTGGTGTTCACCGGGGCCGTGGCCCGGGACGCGGTGCCCGACCACGTGGCCGCCATGGACGTGGCGGTCCAGCCCGACGTCACCCCCTACGCCTCGCCGATCAAGCTCTTCGAGTACCTGGCAACCGGTCGCCCCGTGGTGGCCCCGGACCGACCCAACATCGCCGAGGTGGTCAAGGATGGCCGGCAGGCCCTGCTGTTCCGGCCCGGCGATGTGGAGGGGCTCGCCGGCCAGCTCACCCGCCTGGCCCTGGATCCCGGGCTGCGGAACGCCCTGTCCCTGCGTGCCGCCCGCGCCGTGGAGGAGCAGGGGTTCCACTGGGAGGCCAACGCCCGCCGCGTCCTCGCGGTGGTGGACGGCCGTGCCCCGGAGGCCACGTGATGCTGCTGGAGCGCGACCGCCCGGTGCAGGGGGAAGGGCGGGGCGACGCCCCCGACCCCTCGGGGAAAGGGCCCCGCGTGGTGGTCTTCAGCCAGCTCTTCCCCCACGCGGGGGACCCCGGGGCCGGGCTGTTCATCCGCGAGCGCATGTTCCGGGTGGCCCGGCACCTGCCCCTGGTGGTGGTCAGCCCCGCGCCCTGGTTCCCCTTCCAGGGGGCGATCCGCCGCTTCCGGCCGCATTTCCGGCCGCCGAAGCCCGTGGAGGAATGGCAGGACGGGGTGCGGGTCCTGTTCCCCCGCTATTTCTCCGTGCCCGGCGTCGCCAAGGGCCTGGACGGCCTGTTCCAGGCCCTCGGCGCCTTCCGCACGGTCCGGCGGCTGCGGCGGGAGTGGGGCGCCGAGATCCTCGACGCCCACTTCGCCTATCCCGACGGCTATGCCGCGGGCTGGCTGGGCCGCTGGCTGGGCCTGCCGGTAACAGTGACGCTGCGTGGGACGGAGCCGCCCCTGGCCCGTTCCCCCGTGGGGCGGAGGCTGCTGCGCGGGGCCATGACGCGCAGCCACCGGGTGTTCGCCGTCTCCGCCTCCCTCCGGGCGCTGGCGGAGGACCTTGGGGCGGCGGGGCGTACCCGGGTGATCCCCAACGGGGTCGACGCGGACAAGTTCCGGCCCGCGGACCGGGGCCGGGCCCGCCGGGATCTGGGGATCCCGGAGGAGGCCCCGGTGCTGGTCTCGGTGGGCGCGCTGGTGGAGCGCAAGGGGTTCCACCGGGTCCTGGAGGTGCTGCCGGCGCTGCGGGCGGCCCACCCCGGCCTGCAATACCTGGTCGTCGGCGGCCCGGGGCCGGAGGGCGACATGGGGGCCTATCTGGAGGAACGGACGCGGCGCCTGGGCCTGGAGGACACGGTGCGCTTCCTTGGCCCCCTGCCGCCGGAGCGGCTGCGCGGACCCCTGTCCGCGGCCGACCTGTTCGTGCTGGCCACGAGCCACGAGGGGTGGGCCAACGTCTTCCTGGAGGCCATGGCCTGCGGGCTGCCCGTGGTGACCACGGACGTGGGCGGCAACCGGGAGGTGGTCTCCCGGGAGGAGGTGGGCCGCATCGTGCCCTTCGGGGATCCGGAGGCTTTGCGGGGCGCCCTGGACGGGGCCCTTCGGACCCCCTGGGACCGGGCGGCGATCCGGGCGTTCGCCGAGCGCAACGGCTGGGAGGATCGGGTGGCCGTGCTGGTGGAGGAATTCCGTAAGATAACGGCGCCGGCGGAGGAGGGGAGCTGATGGCCTTTCCGCCGGACCTGTTCCTGATCGGCGCGCCGAAGGCCGGGACCACGACGCTGGCGGAGCTCCTGGACAGCCATCCGGAGATCGCCCTGTCGCGGCCCAAGGAGCCCCATTTCCTCACCCAGAACCGGGAGCGGGGACTGGACTGGTACCGGGAGTGCTTCCCCGGTCCGGAGAACCGGGTGCTGCTGGATGCCTCCACCAGCTACTCCACCGACCCCCTGGGCAACGGCCAGCGGGCCACCCCCCTGGCCGGGGTCCCGGAGCGACTCCACGCACTGAGCCCGCAGGCGCGGCTGATCTATGTGGTCCGGGAGCCGGTGGCCCGCACCTATTCCGCCTATTGGCACGACGTCCGCCTGGGCTACGAGCGGCTGCCCTTCCGCGAGGCCATTGCCCAGGATCCGATGTACTTGGCGGCCAGCGACTACGCGGGGCAGCTGGAGCGGTACCTGCCGTTCTTCCCCCTGGAGCGCATCCTCGTCCTGCGCGCCGAGGACCTGTGGCGGGACCCCCATGGGGTGGCGGGGGAATGCTTCGATTTCATCGGCGTACCCCGTATGGAAGGGGAGGATCTGCCCGCGCTCCACAAGAATCGATCCTACACCTTCAACGGGCTGGGGTGGCACCTGTACCGGCTCCTCCAGGACGACCGCGGCCTGAAGCGGGTCGCGGATCTGGCGCGGCGGGTCATGCCGGATCCCGCCTATCACGCCATCGGTCGGGCGCTGACGAAGGACATTCCGCCCCTGGACGGCGCGCACCGGCAAGAGCTGGAAGGATGGTTCGCACCGAAGAACCGGAGGTTCCGTGAGCTAACCGGGATCGGAGTGGGGCGCGAATAGCGGGACCGGGGCTCCGCCCGGTCCCGCGCCGCCGTTGCCCCGTCCCCACGCAGAGGATAGAGCCCGTTCATGTCCGACCTAGGAGGAAGGATAGCCACCGGGGCGGCCTGGATGCTGGGCATGCGGGTGGTGGTCAGAAGCATCGGCATGATCAGCACCATCATCGTCGCCCGTCTGCTGACGCCTGAGGATTTCGGCCTGGTGGCGCTGGCCACCTCCATCTACGCCCTGGTGGAGTTCCTGGGGGCCTTCGGCTTCGGCGAGGCCATCATCCAGCGCCGCGACGCCGACCGGAGCCACTACGACACGGCCTGGACCATGAACATGGCCTTCGGGCTCTTGGCGCTGGTGGCCCTGGCCCTGCTGGCCAAGCCCATGGCGGCCTTCTTCGAGGAGCCCCGGCTGGAGCCAATCGTTTATGTGCTGGGTCTGGTGGCGCTGGTGGACCGGGCCTACAACCCGGGCATCGAGTTCTTCAAGAAAGAGCTCCAGATGGGCAAGATCTTCCGCCTTCAGGTCACCCAGAAGGTCCTCGCCTTCCTCGTGACGGTCTCCCTGGCGGTGTACCTGCGGAGCCACTGGGCCCTGGTGCTCGGCATGGCGCTGGGGGTGGCCACCTTCACGGCCATGTCCTTCTGGGTCAGCCCGTTCCGGCCACGGCCCTCCCTGGCCCGGCTCGGGGACCTGTTCGGCTTCTCCGCCTGGCTGTTCGTGTCCAGCATCCTGTCCTATTTCGACCGCAAGTCCGGACCCATCGTGATCGGCAAGCTGTCCGGGGCCTCCTCCATCGGCATCTACAGCGTGTCCCACGAGATCGCCAACCTCCCCACCGTGGAGATGGTCAAGCCGCTGAACCAGGCGCTGTTTCCGGGGTACTCCAAGGTCAAGGACGAGCCCGCCACCCTGCGCCGCTACTACCTGAAGGCCCTGTCCTTGGTGGCCCTTCTCGCCATGCCGGCCGCCACCGGGCTGGCCCTGCTGGCGCCTCTCCTGGTGCCCCTGCTCCTGGGCGGGCAGTGGGACCGGGCCATTCCCGTCATGCAGATCCTGGCCGTCTCGGGCATGGCCCAGGCCCTGGCGGTGGTCAACATGAGCATCCACCTGGCCATCAACCAGCCCCATCTCCCCCCCATCTTCAACGCCATCAAGGTCGGGCTCCTGATCCCGGCCCTGGTCTACGCGGTTTCCCGTTGGGGGGTGGTGGGGGCCGCATGGGCGTACCTGGGAGTGAACTTCCTCCTGGTGCCGGTCCGCTTGTGGGTGGTCAAGCGGTCCCTGTCCCTGAAGCTGGGGGATCTGGCCGCGGTGCTCTGGCGGCCCGTGGGTGCGACGCTGGTGATGGCCATGGGCCTGCAGGCGGCCGGGCCCTACCTGGAGGGCGTTCCCCCGGGTGCGGATGTGGCGGCCCTGGTGGCGGGGGGCGGGCTGCTGTATGCGGCCACGGTGCTGGGGTTGTGGCGGACGGCCGGGAGCCCCGACGGGGGGGAGGAGTATGTGCTCGGGCAGTTCCGGGCCTGGATGCCCGCCTTCCAGCGCTAGGTGGACCTCCGGCGGTGCCAAGCCCGTCCGCGGCAAGGGAAGGGCCGTAGGGGAGACGGTGGACGCACGGATACCCGCGTGTCCGCGAAAGTTGGTAAGGGTGGGACTCGGGCCTGCCGGCTATTCCCCCTCCGGGGGAAGGGCTGTCCGGGGGCCGCCGTCCCCGCCCATGGGAAGAGTGCATGTCCACGGACCCTTGCGAGAAACCGGACCCCCGGTGGCTGGATGGGGACTTCGAGCGGAAATGGCGGGAGCGGTTCGAGCGGTTCGCGGATCAGGAGGAGGACGCCGCCATCGCGGGGTGGAGCCGGCACGGTCTGGAGGCCCGACTGGCTCATTTCCGCATGCGCTGGACCCCGGAGGGAAACGGCCCCCTGTGGCTGGATGCCGGGTGCGGGGCCGGTACCTATACCCGGTACCTGGAGCAGCGCGGGAAGCGCGTCCTGGCCCTGGATTACTCCCTGCCCACCATCGAGAAGGCGCGCTCCCGGGGGACGGGCGACACGCTCTGGGCCCTGGGAGACGCCGGTAGGCTGCCCCTGGCGGACGACAGCCTGGACGGGGCGCTGTGCTTCGGGGTTACCCAGGCCCTGTCCGCCTCCGATGCCCTGGTGACCGAACTGGCCCGGGTGGTACGCGGCGGCGGGGAGGTCTGGCTCGACGGCCTGAACGGGGGCAGCGCCTTCGATCTCTGGGCGCGCGGCGCCAGGAAGGTCCGCGGCGAACCGGCGGAGGTGCGCTTCGAGTCCCCCCGCCGTCTCGCTCGCCTGCTGCGCCGAAGGGGCGTCCGGAACCTTCAGCTGTACTGGGTTCCCGTAATGCCGGAGGGCTGGAGCCGGCTCCAGCGGCTTTTCAATCGGCCGTGGGCGGCGCGGGCCCTGGACCATGCCCCCGGGGCGGGTCGCCTGCTGTGCCATGCCTTCGTGCTCAAGGGAGAAGCCCCCCATGCCCAGTGATGTCCAGGTTTTCGGACCGCCCCTGCCCCGGTGGGCCCGGCAATGAACGAGGGGCGCACCCGACGGGGTCCCCGGGCGCACCAGGCCGGGCAGGAGGAGGCGAAGGGGCCGGCGCCGGAGGTGGGCACCCTGCTCATCGTGGCCTCGGATTTTCCGCCCCTGGCCGGGACCAACACCCAACGGGTGCAGAGCTTCGTCCGGCATCTTCCCGATTTCGGCTGGCGCTGCCGGGTCATCACCCGGGCCGTGGAGGACATGGGCTGGATCGACTCCGGCGAGCTCGCCCACCTGCCGCCCGACGTGGCCATCGATCGGGTGCCCAGCCCCGACCCCTTCGCCGTCCGTCGGCGCCGACTGGGGGTACGGCCCTACGACATCCACGCGGCCGGGGACGTCGACGGGGCACCGCCCCGGGAGGAGGCGAGTCGGGAGCCGGGGGGCGCCGACCGGGTCCGCAAGGCGGTGAGCCAGTGGCTCCACGACGGACTGGATTACGGCTGGTACGTGCCCGATTCCGCCCGGCCCTGGGCCGATGCGGCGGCGCGAAGGGGCGTGCGGATTGCCAGGGAGGGTGGGGCCGACGTGCTCTTCACCAGCTGCCCCAGCTACTCGAGCCATGTGGCCGGCCTCCGGATCAAGCGCCGCACCGGCCTGCCGTGGGTGGCCGATTTCCGCGATCTGTGGGTGGAGCGGCCCGGCCGGGAGGTGCGGAGCCGGTGGCACGCCTTCCGCGACCGGCGCCTGGAGGCGGCTGTCCTGCGGGAGGCCGACCGGGTGGTGGTCACCTCGCCCGCCTGGCAGGAGGACTTGTGCCGCCAGCACGGGAAGTGGCTGCGCGAGAAGATGGCCTGGATCCCCAACGGCTACGATCCCAGCAAGGATCCGGCCCTCCCCCGGGGGGGCGAAGGGGACCGCTACGTGCTCCGCTTCGTTTACACCGGTGCCATGGATGCCTCCGTGTCCCCGCTTCCATTCATCGAGGCCCTGGGCCGGCTGAAGGCACGGCACCCCCACCTGGTGGGGCGGTTCCAGGTCCGGCTGATCGGCTACGCGGGCCAGGAGCTATCGCGGCTGGAGTCGGCCATCGCCGAGCACGGTCTGGAGCCGTACATCGAGCTGCTGGGCACCCAGAGCCACGCGCGCTGCCTGCGCGAGCAGGCCGAGGCCGACGTGCTGCTCCTGTTCAGTGCCCCGTGCCACCGCGACACCATCACCGGAAAATCCTTCGAGTACCTGCGTTCGGGGCGGCCCATCCTGGCCATGATTCCCCGCGCCGGCGCCCAGGCCCGGATCCTGCGGGCCGCCAACACCGCCTGGATCCTCGATTATCCCGACGTGGACGGTGCTTCGCAGACCCTGGAACGTCTCGCCCGGGGCCCGGGCGCCCCACGCGTTGAGCCCCGTTGGGACTACATCCGCCAGTTCGACCGGCATGCCCTGGCGGGAACCCTGGCCGGGACCCTCACGGTACTGGCCGGCGGCCGGGCCTAGGGGAGCCGCGGTGGGCGTCCCTCCATCCATTCAAGCGCGTTCCGGCGGGGAGGTCCCATGAAAATCCTGGTCCTGGCCGATGAGCTTCCCTATCCCCTCTCCCACGGCCAGCGTCTGCGCATCTTCAACTACGTCCGGTCCCTGTCCGGGAGGCACCACTTCGACCTCTTGTGTCTGGACGATCGGCCCCTGCCGGAGCCCCTGGAGCGCCTCTTCGGGCGGATCGAGATCCTGCCCAGGGAAGGGGGGGGCCGGAACGGGAGGCGAAGGTGGTGGAAGAGCCTGTCGCTGGACGAGATGGTGCCGGAGGACGGCCGGGTCACCGAGCGGCTGGAGGGCCTCCTGGCGGAAATCGATTACGACTTGATCTGGATGACCGGGGAGAGGGTGATTCCCAGTGTCCCCTTCGGCCGGATCCCTGTCCTAATGGACCTGGTGGACGACGTGGTGCTCACCCTGCTGCGCGAGGCCAAAAGCACGGTCCCCATGCGACGGCGTCTCCAGGCGCTCAAGCGGGCCTTCATGCACTACCGCTTCGAGCGCCGGTACTACGGTCAGGGGGATGCCTGCCTGGTGGTGGCGGAACCGGACGCGGAAATGTTCGGGCGGATCTGTCCCTGGGTCCCGGTGCGGGTGGTGAAGAACGGCGTGGACGCCGAGTATTTCGCCCCCCATGGGAAGGAGCCGGAGGATCCGGTGCTGGTGTTCGAGGGAAACATGTCCTTTCCGCCCAATGTGGATGCCGTCCGGTACTTCGTGCACCGGGTGCTGCCGCGCATCCGAGCCCGGGTTCCAGAGGCCCGCTTCCGGGTGGTGGGGAAGGACCCGGCGGAGGAGGTCCTTGCGCTGCAGGGGCCGGGGGTGGAGGTGACCGGGTTCGTGGAGGACCTCCGGCCCCACCTCCGCGATGGCGCGGTCTTCGTTTCCCCCCTGCGCAAGGGCGCGGGCATCAAGAACAAGATCCTCCAGGCCTGGGCCATGGGGCGGCCGGTGGTGGGGACCCGGCTGAGCTTCGGCGGGCTCCCGCTGAAGCCGGGCGAAAACGCGGTGGTGGCGGACGCCCCGCAGGAGATGGCCGAGGCGGTGGTGCGCCTTCTCCGGGCCCCGGAGGAACGGACGGCCTTGGGCCGGAGAGGCCGGGAGACGGTGGTAAAGCACTACACCTGGGAGCAGAAGGCCCGGGAGCTCGAGGCCCTGATGCTGGAGACGGCGGCCAAGCACGGAGAGCGAAGCGCCTATGCGTGATGCAGCCCTACTGGTCATTTTTGCCAGCCTCATCCCCTTCGTGCTGATGCGGCCCTGGACGGGGGTGCTGGTCTGGTCCTGGGTCGGGTTCATGAACCCCCACCGCCTTGGCTGGGGGGTGGCCCAGGACCTCCCCGTGGCCCTGGTCTTCGGCTCCTTGACCCTGGCGGCCATGTGGCTGCATTCGGACCGCAAGCCCATCCCGGTGACCCGGGAGACGGTGCTGATCGTCCTCCTGATGATCGTGTTCACCATCACCACCTTTACCGCGTGGGTCCCCGATGCCGCCTGGCCCCAGTGGGAGAAGGTGATGAAGATCCTCGCCTTCGCCCTGGTGACGAGCATGCTCATCTACGGGCGGAAGCGCATCCTGGCCCTGCTGGTGGTCATGGCGGGGTCGCTGGCCTTCTACGGGGTCAAGGGGGCGGTGTTCGTGGCCAGCACCGGGGGGCAGTACCGGGTGAAGGGGCCCGAGCCTTCCTTCATCGGCGCCAACACCGCCCTCGGTCTGGCCATGCTCATGGTCCTGCCGCTGCTGGTGGCCCTGGCCCGGGAGGTGGAGAGCAAGTGGGGCCGCCGGGCCATCTACGGAGTGGTGGTGCTCACCGTGATTGCCACGTTGTTCACCTATTCCCGCGGGGCGCTGCTGGGCCTGGCCGTGGTGCTGCCGATCCTGCTGATCAAGGCCAACCGCAAGTTCCTGCTGTTCCTGCTCCTGATCCCCGCCGCCTACAAGGCGCCGGACCTCATTCCCGAGCAGCTCACGGAGCGGGCCCAGAGCATCGAGCGCTATGAGGAGGATCGGTCGGCCATGCAGCGGATCCAGGCCTGGCAGGTGGGCTGGAACGTGGCCCTGGAGCGGCCCTGGCTGGGGGCCGGGTTCAAGCTGGAGGAGGCCCCGAACGCCCTGTGGCTGGACTACGCGGAATGGCAGGACGAGCACTTCAACCGGTCCCGGGCCGCCCACTCCAACTACTTCCAGATGCTCGGGGAGCACGGATTTTTGGGCACGGCCCTTTACATCCTGCTCCTGTTCTACACCTTCGGCAGCCTGCGAAGGATCAAGAAACAGGCCCCCGGGGTGGGGCTGGGCTGGATGGTGAAATACGCGGACGCCCTGCAGACCGGCCTCATCGCCTACGCCGTGGCGGGGGCGTTCCTGAGCCTGGCCTACTTCGACCTCTTCTACACCTTCGTCATCCTCGCCGTCATCATGCGCCGGGAGATCGCGGAGGCTACCGAAAAGGTGGCCGCGCACGCCTCCGACGTCCGGGGTCCCCTGTCCCGGGGGCCGGTCCGGGCGGGGGCTCCCGTCCCGGCCCAGATGCCACGCGGGGCGTGAATTGGAAGGCGCCGCCGCCCTCGGCCTGCGCGGTTTGGCCGCCATGCTCTCCCCGGGCGGGGACCGGGGGCGGCTCGCAGTGCTCATCTACCACCGGGTCCTGGGGGAAGCCGACCCTTTGGATCCGGACATCCCGGACGCGGCGACTTTCGACTGGCAGATGGGGCTGCTGGCGGAGGAGCTCCGACCCCTGCCGCTCGCGGAGGGGATGGCGGGCCTGGCCCGGGGGACGCTACCGCCTCGGGCGGTGGCCGTGACCTTCGACGACGGATACGCGGACAACTACACGGTGGCCCTGCCCATCCTGCGCCGGTGGGGGGTGCCCGCGACCTTCTTCATCGCCACCGGGTACCTGGGCGGCGGCCGGATGTGGAACGATGTGATCACGGAAACGGTACGCCACTGGCCCGAGGGCGAGATGGACCTGCGTCACCTGGGGCTGGGCCGATGGGCCGTGGATGGCGAGCAGGCCCGCCGCGAGGCACGCATGGGGTTGATCCATTCGCTACGCTACCGTCCCCTGGAGGAGCGGGAGCAGGCCGTGGAAGGGCTCGAAGCGGCGCTGGGAGGGTTTCCTCCCCCGCGCCTCATGCTGGACCCCGGCGAGGTCCGGGCCCTGGCGGGGGCCGGCATGGAGGTTGGCGCCCATACGCGCAGCCATCCCATTCTCTCCACCCTCGACCCCGCTCGGGCCCGGGCGGAGGTGGAGGAGAGCAAGGCCCGCCTGGAGGAGATCACGGGGGAGCGGTGCCGGTTTTTCGCCTACCCCAACGGGCGGCCCGGTGAGGACTACGGGCCGGAGCACGTGGGGATGGTGCGCGCCGCGGGCTTCGAGGCCGCGGTGTCCACCGCGTGGGGGGCCGCCGGCCGCAACACCAGCCGCTTCCAGATCCCCCGCTTCACGCCCTGGAACGGGACCCCGCACGGGTTCTACCTGGGCCTCCTGCGCAACCTCCTGCGAGGTCCCGGGCCCCGGGCGACGGATACGCGGGAGACGCTGACGGAGCACGCCTGAGGGCCGCTTCCACTCGAGGAAGGCCATGCTGCGGAAGTTGGGATCCATCCAACGACAGATGGGCGCGCGGGAAGGCAGCCTGTACCTCCTGGCCCGAGTCCTCGATGGGGCCAGCGGTGGACGGGCCGGTCTCTACCGCTACCACCTCTTCTGGCAGCCGGTTCCTCGGGAGCCCCTCCTGCCTTCCGGAAAGGGTGCCCGGATCGCGGTGCGTCCCGTCGCCTCCGAGGACGCGACCCTGGAACGGATGCCCCGGCCCCGGGAAGTGCTGCGGCGCCGCGTGGAGTCGGGAGACCGGTGTCTCGGCGCCTTCCTGGGCGGGGAACTGGTGGGCTTCCTCTGGTACGCGGAGGACCGGTACCGGGAGGACGAGGCCCGTTGCACCTATCGCCTGCCCCCCGGCGGCGCGGCGGTCTGGGACTACGACGTCTACATCGATCCCCGACGCCGTCTGAGCCCCGTTTTCGCCCGGCTCTGGGACGAGGCGGCCGCCCGTTTCCGCGCCGCGGGAGTGCAGGGGACCTTCAGCCGCATCTCCGCCTTCAACACCCCCTCCCTGGCCTCCCAGTATCGGCTGGGGGGCCGGAAATGGGGCACGGTGACCTTCCTCCGGGTGGGGAACTGGCAGCTGGCGGTCTCCAGCCTCGCTCCCCGCCTCCACCTCAGCCGCCGGGCGGAGCCGGTCTTCCAGATGGAAATGCCCGATACCGGCGCGCCGACCCCCTGCGCCGAAGACCAGGGGCGAGGCGGTACGGCCCCGCCCGCCGCCGATCAGAGGGAATAGCCCGCCTCGGCGAGCTTCTCGCGCAGCCCGGGGAGGGGATAGCCGGCTTGGTAGGCCCGGCGTGCCGCCTCGCGGGCCTTTTCATACTCTTCCATATCCAGGTAGGCCAGGCCCAGGTTGTACCAGGCCTCGGGAAACTCCTCCTGGATCTCCAGCGCTTCCCGGTACTTTTCGGTGGCCGTCTCGGGCTTTCCCAGGCGGTGCAGGTAGATCCCGTACAGGAGCTGGACCTCGGGGTCCTCGGGCGAGAAGTTTGCCGCCCGCTGCAGGAAGCACTCCGGAGGAGGGCTGGCCGAGAACTGGGCGTGGGACGTCCATTCCTCCCCGTCCTCCCCCGTGTGGAGCCGGATCATGGCGTACAGGGCCTTGTGGTGGTTGGGGAAGGCCATGAGGGTGTAGTGCAGGTCCCCCACCGGGGTCTGGCTGTTCTCGCCACCGGCCAGGGTCCGAACCTGGTCGGTGAAGTGGAAGTCCTCCACCTTTTTCAGGGTGGAGTCCGAAGAGCTGTACTTGCGGTAGTCGTAGGGCCCGTATCCTTGCTCGGTTCCCTGGAAGCTGGAGCAGGCCTTTCCGTCCAGGGCCTTGCCGGTGTACGGCGCCTCCCCGTCCTGGGCATGAGCCACTGCGGGAAGGCCGGAAAGCGTCACGAGAAGCAGGAAAAGGGCGGTCCGGGAAGTCCCGGGAGGGAAAGAAGTCGGGAAAACCATGCTGGAAACCTCTGGATGGGCGGATCCGCTTTCTGAAATGGTCAAGGCGCTCATTCCATCCTAACTTCCAGCTCCCTCCCGGACAGGGAGCATCTCCCGAAAAACCGGGTTACTTGACGCGGATCAGAAGAAAGCCCCAGGAATACCCGATTATTCGCCCAGCGGATCCCGTTTTTGGAGGTGTTGCTTTCCAAAATCCGTTCCGGCCCTGCGGGGGAAGCGGTATTTTGCGGGCGCTCTTGACCCCATCGGGACGCCGACCTTGGAACAAGGGAAGCCCGGTACTAGCTTGATCCGATGATGCCTGCGCGGGTGCCTGCCCCCCGGACCGGGAAGGGTCCCAGCGGAGGCCGGGGGGCGGCACCGGGCGGAGGGCTCCGGCAAGAGCACCACTGGTACGGGGAGAACGGCATGGCGAGCGTGGAGGAAGTAAGGCAGGTGGTCGGCGATGTCCTCCAGCTGGGGGAGCGGACCGCTTCCCTGGGGCGGGAGACCCCGCTGATCGGGAACATCCCCGAATTCGATTCCATGGCGGTGGTCTCGGTGGTCACCTCCCTGGAGGACCAGTTCGGGGTGGTCATCGAAGACGACGAGATCTCGGCGGAGACCTTCGAGACCGTGGGCAGCCTCGTGGATTTCGTGAACAGCAAGCTGCAAACGCAGGCATGGTGACCCCCTTCTTCCTGGACAGCGCGGGAGGGCGGATCCACTGCACGCTCTTTCACCCCACCAACCCCACCCCGGGGGCACCGGGCCTGGTGTTCCTGCCCCCCTGGGCGGAGGAGGCCAACAAGGCCCGCCGGACGATGGCCCGCCTCGGACATTCGCTAGCTGGCGCCGGCTTCCGGACCCTGGTCCCGGATTTCTACGGTACGGGGGACAGCGAGGGGGATTTCGTCGAAGCCCGGTGGGAGCTCTGGAAGGACAACGTCCGGGACGCCCGCGACCGGCTGAGGGACCGGGAGGCCGGGCCCGTGTACCTGGGAGGCCTGCGCCTGGGCGGCCTGATCGCCGCGGAGACCGCCCGGGAGGTTGCCGAGCCCCCGCCGGGCCTGCTCCTGTGGAGCCCGGTCACCAACGGCCGGCAGACCCTCCGGCAGTTCCTGCGCCTGCGCCTTGCGGCGGGTCTGGGGGTCGGGGGGGACACGTCGCAGGAGCGCACGGCGGACCTGCTGGAGCGCCTGGAGGCCGGGGAAAGCCTGGAGATCGCCGGTTACGAGCTGCATCCCGGCCTGGCCGGGGCCCTGGAGGCCCGCTCTCTCCAGGGGCTGCTTCCGCCGCCGGAAACGGAGGTGATCTGGCTGGACGTGGTTTCGGACCCGGAGGCGGGCCCGCCGCCGGCCTCCCGCAGCGTGGTGGAGGCCTGGCAGGGGCAGGGCAGGTCGGTCCGCCACCGGGGGATCGTCGGGGATCCCTTCTGGGCCACCCAGGAGCTGGTGGATGCGCCCGCCCTGGTGGAAGCCTCCATGGGGTTTCTCAAGCGCCTGGAAGATGCCGAAGTCCCCGGCCATGCTCCCTGAACGGCCCTTCGCCTTCCAGTGCGCCGGCCACACCCTGTGCGGCGTCCTGCACCCTCCGGCCGCGCCCTCGGCGGCCCGTGGGGTGCTGGTGGTCGTGGGAGGCCCCCAGTACCGGGTAGGCAGCCATCGCCAGTTCGTGCTCCTGGCCCGCCACCTGGCCGAGCAGGGGATCCCGGCGCTGCGCTTCGACTACCGCGGCATGGGGGACAGCGAGGGCCGGCTCCACGAATTCGCCGAGATCGAAGCCGACATCCGGGCCGCCGTGGACGCCTTCTTCGAACGCTGGCCGGACCTGGAGGAGGTGGTCCTGTGGGGCCTCTGCGACGCCGCCTCGGCGGCGGCCTTCTACGGTTTCCAGGACCGCCGGGTCGCGGGGCTGGTCCTGCTCAACCCCTGGGTGCGAACCGAGGCCGGCGAGGCGAGGACCCGCCTCAAGCACTACTACCTGGCGCGACTGCGGGAGCCCGCCTTTTGGAAGAAGGTCCTGAGGCTGCGCTGGCAGCCCCGCCGTTCCCTCGGCCATCTGCTGGCGTCCCTGCGGACGCTCGGCGGCCGGGAGAGGGCGGGACCGGCGGAAGACTGGCGCCAGATGCCCTTGCCGCAGCGGATGCTCCACGGCCTGGAGCGCTTCCCGCGGCCGGTCCTCCTGATCCTTAGCGGGCGGGATCTGACGGCCCGGGAGTTCGAGGACACGGTGGCCGCCTCCAAGGGATGGCGGCGCTGGCAGGCGAGCCCTCGGGTGGACACCCGGCGGCTGGAGGAGGCGGACCATACCTTCTCCCGCCGGGTCTGGCGCGAGCAGGTGGAGACGCACACCGCGGACTGGCTCCGCTCCTGGTGAACGCGCGGCCGCGGGGAAGGGCAGGACCTATACCAGGATCTCTTTCGGGGGCGGGTGACCGAGGAAGCGGTGCGGGCTGGCGCTGTAGCCGTAGGCGCCCGACTGGAGAACGGCCACCAGGTCGCCTTCCTCGGCCTGCCCCATCTCGACCCGGTCCGCCAGCAGGTCCAGGGGGGTGCACAGCGGCCCCACCACGCTCACCGTCTCCCGGGGGCCGCCATGGACCCGGCGCGGGGTGACGACCGGATAGTTCTTCCGGATCACCTGGCCGAAGTTGCCCGAGGCGGCGAGGTGGTGGTGGAGCCCGCCATCGGTGATCAGGAAGGTGTGGCCGCGGGAGACCTTGCGGTCCAGCACCCGGCAGGCGTAGACGCCGGCCTCTCCCACCAGGTACCGGCCCAGCTCCAGGATCACCTCCACGGGGCCCAGCCGGTCCCGGCATTCCTCCACTCGGCGCTCCAGGTTCTCGCCGCAGGCAGCGAGGTCCAGGGGCTCCTCGCCCGGGAAGTAGGGGATGCCGAAGCCTCCGCCGATGTTGAGCATCTCCAGCGCCCCGGGAGCCTCCCCGGCGAGGCGGTAGGCCAGGTCGAAGGTGGCGTCCTGGGCCTCCACGAGGCTGGCCGCACTCAGGTTCTGGGAGCCGCTGAAGATGTGCAGCCCCCGGAAGTGCAGCCCCAGCTGACCCAGGCGCCGCAGCACGCCGGGCACCTGCTCGGCGTCGATGCCGAACTGCTTGGGGCCGCCGGACATTTTCATGCCCGAGGACTTGAGCTCGAAGTCCGGGTTCACCCGCACCGCGGCCCGGGGCCGCCGCCCGGCGGCCTCGCCCGCCTCCGCCAGGCGCTCCAGCTCGCCGGGCGACTCCACGTTCACCGTCACCCCCGCCGCCACCGCCGCCCGCAGCTCCTCGCGCCGTTTTCCCGGGCCCGCGATGCTGATTTCCCCCGCCGGGGTCCCGGTGTCCAGGGCGGTACGCAGCTCGCCGAGGGAGGCCACGTCGAAGCCGTCCACCTGCGTCGCGCAATGGCCCACCAACGCCGGCATAGGGTTCGCCTTGACGGCGTAATGCAGGCTGATCTCCCGGGGGATGGCGGCCCGCACGGCGTCCACCCGCCGTCTAATGGCGTCCCGGTCGTAGGCGTAGAAGGGGGTCTGCCCCACCTCCTCCGCCAGAGCGGTAAGGGTTCGGCCGCCGAACAGGAGCTCGTCGTCCTCCACGGCGAAGCGGGACAGGGCGGGATGGGACATGGCGGCGCGGTTCATGGCTCGGGGTCCTGGAAAAGGTCCTGGAATTCTTCCGCCAGGGCGCGCCGGTCCAGCTTGCCGTTGGCGTTGTGGGGCAGGGCGTCCTTGAAGCGCACCGCGCCGGGCACCATGAAGGGCGGCAGCTCCCGGCTGCAATGGCCCATGATCCCTTCCGCGGTGACGCCGGGGGCCTCCGGCTGGATCACCACCACCACGGCCTGGCCGAGCACCGGGTGGGGCACCCCCAGGGCCACCGCCTGGGCGATACCGCCGTGGGCGTAGACGGCCTCCTCCACCTCCGTGGGGCTGATGCGGTAGCCCGAGGATTTGATCAGCTCGTCCTGCCGGGTGAGGAAGTAGAGGAATCCCTCCTCGTCCTTCTGCACCTGGTCCCCGGACCAGACCGCGATCTCGGGGTGGGGCAGCTCGTCCGGCTGGCCGGGGGCCGGGCGGAAGCGTTCCGCCGTTTTCTCCGGGTCGTTCCAGTACCCCCGGGCCACCAGGGCCCCGCGGTGAACCAGCTCGCCGGGCTCCCCGGGGGCGCACTCCGAGCCGTCGGCGCGCACCACCTGGATCTCCGCGTTGGGAATGGCCTTGCCCATGGACTCGGGCCGGCGCTCGAGCTCCTCGGGGGGCAGGTAGGTGGAGCGGAAGGCCTCGGTGAGGCCGTACATCAGGTAGAGCCGGGCCTCGGGCAGGGCCCGGCGCAGGGAGCGGATGGTGGCGCGCGGCATGGCCCCGCCGGAGCTGGTGAGATAGCGCAGGCTCCCACGGGCCTCGCCGGGCCAGTCCTGGCTGGCCAGCTGGTTCCAGAGGGGCGGTACGGCGGCCAGGCCCGTAACCCCGTAGCGGGCCACCGCCCGCGGCACATCGCGGGGCAGGAGATAGTCCATCAAAGCCACGCTCGCCCCCCGGGAGAACGCCGTGGTCAGCTGGCTCAGACCGTAGTCGAAGCTGAAGGGGAGCACCGCCAGCAGCCGGTCCCCGGCGTGGTTGTCCAGGTATTGGGCCACGCTGTCCGCTCCCGCCACCATGTTGCGGTGGGAGAGGACCACCCCCTTGGGGCGGCCCGTGCTGCCGGAGGTGTACAGGATGGCGGCCAGGTCGGCGTCGATGCCCCGCTCCGGCAGGGGGCGGTCCGGTTCCGTGAGCAGGCTGTGCCACCCGAGCCCCAGGCTGCCCAGGGAGGCGGGCAGCTCCCCCGAGGGCCGGTCCGTGACCACCACCCGCCGGAGGTCGGGGCAGTTTGCGAGCTCCCCGGCCAGGAGGTCGGCGCGGTCGGCGCTGGTGATCAGGAAGCGGGCCCCGCTGTCCCGGAGGATGTGGGTCACCTGGCGCGGCTTGAGGAGCGGGTTGACCGGCACGAAGACGCCCCGGGCGGTCGCGGTACCGAACATCCCGTACACCACCTCGGGGACCTTGGGGAGGTACAGGGCCACCCGATCCCCGGCGCGCAGGCCGAGCTCGCGGAGTCCACCGGCCACCACCCGGACCGTCCGCTCCAGATCCCGGTAGGTGATCTCCAGGGATCCGTGGAGGAGGGCGGGGGCGTGAGGCGCGGACTGCGTGGAGCAGTGGATGAAGTCCTGAAGGAGAGTCGCCATGGCGTGCTGCGGCCTTTCCGGGGTCCGGCGGGCTCCTTACCGGGGGGTGGTCCCGGTGCCCTGTTTGATGGCTACGATGCGGGTATAGGGGGTCAGGACGTGCGCCAGCAGGCGGAGCGGCGGCAGCTGGCCGATGGCGGCCAGGGCCAGGCGCCCCGACGGGCTCTTGCGCGAGGCGTCGGTGGTGTCGAAGCGGTCGAAGGCGTTGAATCCGCGCCGGCCCAGGTCCCGCCGCAGCCCGTAGAAGGTGAACCAGTTCACCGCGGGGTAGGTGGCGTAGTTCGCCAGCTGGGGCCGGGTGGTGCGGGCCAGCTCCTCGAACCGGCGCTTGAGGGGGCCGGGGTACCAGCTGTAGAGGGGGAGGTTGAACTCCTCCTGCACGGGGCAGAGCCGGTTGTTGGTGCTCAGGAACAGCACCCCGCCCGGCCGCAGGACCCGGGCGAACTCGTCGAGGCATTCCTGCCAGAACGGCACGTGCTCCAGCAGCTCCGGCACCAGGCAGACGTCCATGGTGCCGTCCTCCCAGGGCAGCTCCGTGGCGCTGCCCACCACGAACTCGATGTCCTGGCCCTCGTGCTCCGCACGCCGGCGCGCCAGGTCCACCAGCTCGGCGTTGATGTCCAGGCCGTGGACGCGGTGGCCGTCGTCGGCCCACAGCTGGCTCTGGGCCCCGGGCCCGCAGCCGATGTCCACCACCTCCAGGGGGCCCTCCCGCTGCTCCGGCGGGAAGGCCCAGAGGACGTCCTCGCGAATGCGCTCCAGACGTTCGCGGTTCTCCTCGGTGAGGCTCTGGCGCGCGTAGTAGTCCACGAAGCGGGAATCGCTGGAATGGTCCCACTGGTCGCCCGCGGCGGGGCTCCCCCGGTTGCCGGTTCGCTCTTCCTGCATGGTCAATCCGTGCCGGTGAGGATTTCGGTTTCGGCGGCGGGCTCGGAGCGGTGGGTCCGGAGCCACTGTTCCAGCATCATCAGCACCCAGGCGAGGGTGCCGAAGTAATCCGCGTGCTCCTCCAGCCGGGCCCCGGTCAGCTCGTCGATCATGGCGGGGCGGATGATTCCCCGGTTGCGCAGGCCGTCCAGGCTGTCCCGGGCCAGATCCTTCAGGGTCGGGTCCTCCTGCATCCAGACCCCGAAGGGGAGCCCGAATCCTTGCTTCTCCTTGGCCAGGATCTCGCGGGGCAGGTAATCCGCAAGCGCCCCCTTGAAGAAATGCCGGAGGCGGGTGCCCCGCATCTTCTGTCCCGGCGGCACCCGCGCGGCCAGGTCCACCACCGGGTCGTCGAGGAAGGGGAACCGCGTCTGGACCCCGCCGAGCTCCCCGGCCAGGGCCACCTTGCGCAGGTCGTCGTCGGCGAGGGTGTATTTCATGTCCAGGGCCAGGAGGCCGTTGATCAGGGCGAAGCCGCGGAGATCGGCGAACTCCCGGCGCATTTCCGCGCGGGGCTGGGTGGGATCCACCTCGGCCAGGAGGTCGTCCGTGAAGACCCGCTGGGGCCCGAGGTGGTCCAGGAGGTTGTAGGTCTCCAGACGGTCCGGCAGGGGGACGGTGGCCTGCTCGATATACCGCCGCAGCTTGCGCACCGGCGGTACGGCATCCCCCCCGGGGACCCCCGAGGCGGGCTCCAGGACGCCGCGCCGCAGCCAGCCCGGGACTCGGTGGTAGAGGGAGAAGATCCACTGCTTGGCGTAGCGGACGTTGCCGGCGAACAGCTCATCCCCGCCATCGCCGCCCAGGAGGACCTCGATGCCGTCCTCCCGAGCCAGGCGGGCGCAGTAGTAGGCGGGCACCACGGAGGCGTTGCCGTAGGGCTGGTCGCTGCCGGCGGCCACCTCCGGGACGGCCTTGGCCACGTCCCCGGGGGTGACGAAGTATTCGTGGTAGTCCGCGCCGAAGTGCTCGGCGGCGATCCGGGCGTAGGCGGTCTCGTCGTAGCCCGGGGCGTCGAAGCCGATGGCGTAGGCGCGCGGGGCCTCGCCGGTCACCTCGCCGAGCATCCCGGTAATCGTGGAGCTGTCGGTGCCGCCGCTCAGGAAGGCCCCGGTGCGGCCCGGACTGGCGGCCCGCTCCACGGCCCCGCGGAGGCTGGACCGGAATCCCTCCCGCAGCTCGGGCAGGGGGGTGTCGTCGTGCTCCTGGAACCCGGGACGCCAGTAGCTCCGGGTTTCCAGTTGATTGGCGGCGAACCGCACCACCTCCCCGGGCCGGAGCCGGTGGATGCCCTGGAACACCGTCCCGGGCCGGGGGATCACGTGGTGGAAGAGATAGTTGAACAGGCTCTGCGGGTTGAGCTCTGCGCCGCAGCGGGGATCGTGCGCGAGCCGGTCGGCCCGGGGCCCGAACAGGAGGGTGTCCCCGCTCAAGGTGTAGGCGAGGTCCATGACGCCCATGCGGTCCACCGCCAGCAGGCCCGTCCGGGAACGGGGGTCCAGGATGGCCAGGGCGAAGGGGCCATGCAGGCCGCGCGGCAGGCCCTCGGGGTCGTGCCGGTAGCGGTTGGCCAGTCGGTGGGCGAGGGCCTCCCCGTCCCCGGCGCCTCCCGAGGCGTCCCGGGGCTGGCCGTGAAAGGCCACCAAAAGGCCGTCCCGGTTGAAGACCCGCCCACCGTGGTCGGGCCGGCCGGCCACCGCGCCGTTTTCCAGGTGGATCCGGTCCGCCTGGGACATGCCTCGGTCGTTCCCGGGGGCCAGCCCGGCCAGAAGGGGATCGGGATCCCCGTTCCCCTGTGGCCCCACCCAGCCCCAGATTCCCTGCATATCGTCTCCCGTGCCTTGGCCAATCGGTGCCCGTACGTCCCCGTAGTGAGGGAACGCGTCCTCTCCCGACCAGAAGATCATGCCCGGCGTTCGGAAAACGAGGCCTGGAACCCGGCCCGGTCAATTCTCCGCGATAATTCAGGGCGGAAGCGGGCTCTCCCCATGGTTCGGCGGGGATTTCCCCGTTCCGGTTAAGGGGTCAGGCGCCGGGGTTGAAGGACCAGGTAGAGTCCGACCGCGGTTAGGGCCCCCAGACCGTCCACGGCGAGGTCCGTGGCCGATGGGTACCGACCGGGGACCCAGCTCTGGTGCCATTCGTCGAAAACGCCATAGGCCATGGCCAGTATCCAGGCCGTGCCGGCGATGCCCTTGGGGCCCAATGGCAGGGCGGTAAGGGGACGGAGCCAGAGCCAGGCCAGGAGGCCGTAGGCAGGAAGGTGGAGGAAGTTCTGGAGGGTGGGGGGCACCCAGGTGAAGGCCTTGAGCACAGCCCCGTCCTCGGGGGCGGCAGTCCCCGGGATGGAGGAAAGGACAAACAGGAGGGCCATGTACAGAGAGGGCCAGAGCACTGCGCGCATGTAGGCTCGCCGATGGAGGCTGCAGGGAATTTTGATGGGGCGAGCTGAACACCCCCTCCGCCACCCGTAGCAGGACATGATGGTTGGGACAAGCCGCCCGCTGGGCGCCTGTGAGGCCGGGCAGGGGCCTCCTTGCCGGTAAAAGGGAATGGTGTTTGGTTGGTTGATAGGTACCTGGCGGGAGCCTCCGGCAGGAGAAACTTTCGGACGGCCAAGGGGAAGTTCGGATGGAACGCCTATCGATTTGGGCGGGAAGGGCGCTGGGACTGCTCTTGCCGCTGGCCGTCGCCTCCGGTGCAGGGGCGGAGATTCCCGCGGATACTTGGGTGAAGCGGGATCCCGATGGTTCCGGAAAGGCTTCTGGAGAACCGGAGTACCGACCGTATTCCGCCTTGGTGGCCGGAGGTGGCTATGTCTTCTATTGGGGCGGCGGCCACAAGACCCACGGCGGCAACGACGTGGACGCTTATATCCCGTCCGAGGACCGCTGGGTCGAGCTGACCGAGGAGGAGGACTGGTCGGAGGCGGATTCCTGGGACCATTTGACCGACGAGGAGAAAAAGAAGCTCAAGAAGGCCCGCGGGGGCGGGTGGCACGTGGACTATCTAAGTCCCCGGGGCCGGCCGCTGACCGCCCATTCCTACACCCAGATGGCCTGGTGGGCCGACCGGGAGCGTTTCTGCATCTCCAAGTTTGGAATCTGGTGCTACGACCCCGCCGAGGGCGACGAGGAGGGCGCCTGGGAGGAGGTGGGGGAGCGGGTTCCCGTGGACAAGAACGCCATCGCCCCCTGGAACCTCACCTACGATCCCGACCTCGAGACCCTGGTCTCCTTCACCGGGACGGGGAAGATCGAGGGCTATACGTTCAACCCCGGGCTCGGGACCTGGGAGCGGCGGGTGAAAACGGGAGGCAAGAACTGGGATGCCTGGACCGAGGTGTTCTCCGTCTATGCCCCGGAGCGGGAGGAGCACATCGTCTACGGGGCGGGACGCTGGGCTCGGGTAGACCTGCAGAAGATGCGGGCCGAGGAGATGACCCAGCTGGAGGAGGTCGCCGGCTCCCAGCCGCAGAGCTTTTCCCTAGTATGGGCCCCGGAGCTGGAGAAGGCCCTGCTGGCGGGGCGGATGGACGGGGAGCTGCAGCTCTGGACCTACGACCCGGACAAGGACGTGTGGGGGCGGTTCTTCCTGGACGGCGGCGGCCCCACGGACGCCCACGGGAAATGGAGCACCTTGGTCCGGGACAGGGAATCCGGCCTGTACACGTTCCTGGCGGCCGACTCCGAAGACACCTCGCAGGTCCCGGAGACCTGGGTCTTCCGGCTGTCCGGAAAGGAGCGGAAGGTGTCCCGCTGCCCCTATGACGCCTGCGTCGGGGACAGGTACCTGCACGGTAGCCTGCAGGCGGCCCTGGATGCGGCGCCCGAGGGCGGAACCGTTGGGGTGGCCCCGGGCACCTATCGCCAGTGCGGCGTCATCGAGCGGGCCGTGACCCTCAAGCCCCTGGAGGGCCGGCCGCACCTGCGCGACGAAATCTGCAAGGGCAAGGGGGTGCTGGTGGTGGAGGCCCCCGGCCGGGTGGTGGTGGAGGGCCTGGAGGTCAGTGGGGCCAGTCGGGAGAAGGCCATCTGGATGCACCAAGGGGCCGGGGAGCTTGTGCTCCGGGACCTGAAGGTCCACGACAGCGGCATGGGGGTTCTGGCGGTGCCGGGAGCCGGTTCCCTGCGGATCTACGATTCCGAGATCTACGCCATCGACGACCCCGGAGAGCACGCCCATTTCGTCTACGGGGGGGAGAACGCGGAGCTGGTCTTGGAGGGAAACTACCTGCACGGCGGCTCCGATGGCCATTTCATCAAGGCCAAGTCCGTGGATGCGCGTATCCGTTACAACTTCATCCACCAACAGGCCCGTACCGATGCGAACATCATCAACATCTGGGGCTGTGGCGAGAACCAGGTGGTCGGCAACGCCATCCGGAGCGGAGCGCAGGACCACCCCGCCATCGCCATGGATTTCACCCCGCGGGTCAATTACGGCGAGCGGGTGCCATGTCCGGTGGACCATGCCCGGGCCGAGGTGGCGTTCAACAGCTACCTCAAAGAGGGGCGGCGCGGCTGGTCGGCACTGGTCATGGACAAGGTGGGGATGGATCTGGTGCTGAAGAACAACGTGGTGGCCGGGGCCTCCCTCCTGCACGAGGGGGGTGACGGCGAGGCTACCCTGGAGGGCGAGAACGCCCGGGTCCAGGGCTTCGAAGACCGCCTTCTGCGGCCGGCCCGCCCCATCCCGGCGGTGGACTCGCCCGTCGTGCCCGACCGGCAATACACCCCGGTGGGGACGGAGGCGCGGGAGAACGCCAGTATCATGGGGGCTTACGGGACCCGCCGGAGAGAGGGCTCCGGGGTGGCCGGCCGGCACCCCTGATCCCGGGCCGGCCCTCGGATGGAGACGCCGAAAGGCCGGCCTCCGGGGTGGCGGGCCAGCAAGTGGGGGCAATGATGCACGGGAACCGAGCTCCTCGCGGTTGGCGCCGGGTGGTGCCGCTTGCGATGGCCGTCCTTCTTGGGCTGGTCCTTGGAAGCGCCCGGGCAGAGCTTGCGGACCGCATTCCGGAGGTCAAGGCATCGGTGGTGGGAGTGGGCACGGTAACGCCTACCAGGCAGCCATCGGCCGAGCTCCGGGGGACGGGGTTCGTTATCGGTGACGGCACCCTGGTCCTTACCAATGCCCACGTGCTCCCGGGCTCCCTGGACGAGGAGCGGCGGGAGCAACTGGCCGTCTTCGCCGGGGAGGGCAAGGACGGGGAGGTGCGGCGGGCCCGCGAGGTGGCCACTGATCCGAAGCACGACCTCGCCCTGCTGGAGATGGAGGGCCGTTCCCTGCCGGCCCTCCCCCTGGGGGACTCGGACCGGGTACGGGAAGGGGATGTGTACGCATTCACGGGCTTCCCTATCGGCATGGTCCTGGGATTGCATCCCGTGACCCACCGCGGCATCGTATCGGCGATTACCCCCATCGCCACGCCTTTGAACCGGGCCCAGGATCTCGAGCCGGCCACCGTGCAGCGGCTGGATGAGCCCTATGAGGTGTTTCAGTTGGACGCTACCGCCTATCCCGGGAACAGCGGGAGCCCCCTCTACCATCCCGAAAAGGGGGAGGTGGTGGGCGTGGTGAACCGGGTGTTCATCAAGGAGACCAAGGAGGCCATCCTGGAGAAGCCGAGCGGGATCTCCTACGCCGTCCCCATCAAGTACGCCATGCCGCTTCTCCGCAGAGGAGGGGTCGCCGAGTGAATCCCGGTGGCGCCCCAGGAGGAAAGGGTGCCTCCGAGCCCGGGCTGCGAGGCATCCTCCTCGGTTTCTGGGGGGGCTACCTCCTCCTGGCCGTCTTCCTGAGCCTGCTCCCCTTCGAGCTTGAATGGCGCTCCCCCGCCGAGGCCTGGCGGGCCTTTCTCTCCGCCCCTGACATGCAGTCCCCCTTCGGTTCGCGCGTGGACTGGGCGAGCAACGTGGTCCTTGCCTTTCCCGGCGGGCTGCTGCTGGCCGCCGCCCTGGGGGGTTGGCACCAGGGCTGGAGAGCGGGACTCCGCATGCTCCTGGCCCTCGGCCTCACCATGCTGGTGGCCCCGGTCCTGGAGTTCCTGCAGGTGTACGTCCCGGAGCGCGTTCCCGCCCGGAACGACATCCTCGCCCAGTGGTTGGGCGGATTCCTGGGAGTGATGACCTGGGCCCTCCTCGGGAAATGGGCCCGGGAGGTAGCGGCCAGCCGCCCGGCGGACCCGCACCGGGGAGTGGAGGTCCTGGGCGCTGGCTACCTGCTGGCCTACCTGGGGATGGCCTTTTTCCCCTTCGACTTCACGTTTTCGGCCCCGGGGGGGGCGGAGAATGGGGGTTGGCTGACCTTCCTCGAGCCGTCCCCATGCGGCCCGGCCTGCTTGGCGGGGCTGGCCGCCGAGGCACTCCTGGCGCTTCCCATCGGCTGGGCCCTGGGGATCTTCCTGCAGGACCGGGGCCGGGGAAGTCCGGGCCGGGTTGCGGGGGCGGCCTTCTTGTTCGCGGCGGTCGTGGAGCTGATCCAGGGGGCCTTGGCCCACGAGACGACGGAGATCCTATCGATCCTGACACGGGCAGCCGGGATCCTGGGGGGGTACGCCCAGGTGGCGGCGGGTCTCTATCCCCGAGTGGGCTGGCTGCGGCGCCATGCCTCCGCGCTGTGGGGGGTGGGCCTCGGGGGGTATCTGGTACTCCTGGCCGTCCTGAACGGTTGGTTTGGCGGGCCGTTGCGCAATCCCGATGAGATCGCCGGAGCCATGCTCGACCTGGATTTCACCCCCCTGCGCTCCTACGGGCGGGAGGTGGGCACCCTGGGCCTGGTGGTGGGACATGCCCTGATGTACGCCCCGGTCGGCCTGTTCTGCTGGCTCCGGGGGCGGCTCCGGGGCGTCCCCGGAGCGCTGGGCTGTGCCTTTCGCTGGGGAGTGGTGGTTGCCCTGTCGGCCGAGGCCGGGGCCCTGCTGTTCGCCGGCCAGGAGCCCCACCCGTGGAGCCTGGTGGTCTCGCCGGCGGCCGCCGCCGGCATGTTTGTCCTGCTGCGCCGGGTGGCCCGCACCCTCCAATCCCCGGGCACGGCACCTGGCTGAGGAGCGGGGGCGCCGTTCCGTGGCTTCCACGCGGCCCTGACTCCTACCCCGCTAGGCCCAGGCCTCGCAGCGCTTCCTCTCCCAGGCGAGGGCGGAGCGTACGATCTCCTCCAGGTCGTCGTGCTCGGGCCTCCACCCCAGCTCCCGGCGGATGCGCTCGGTGTTGGCCACCAGGGCGGGCGGGTCGCCGGGGCGCCGTTCCTCCTCCCGCACGGGCAGCTGCCTGCCGCTAACCCGCTCCACCGTGTCCAAAACCTCGCGGACGCTGTAGCCGTGGCCGTAGCCCACGTTGAAGGTGGTGGACGGTCCCCCACCGCGGAGGTAGTCGAGGCACCGGATGTGGGCGGCGGCCAGATCCTCCACATGGATGAAGTCCCGCACCCCGGTGCCGTCGGGCGTGGGGTAGTCGATGCCGTAGATGGGCACCAGGTCCCGCTGGCCGGTGGCCGCCTCGCAGGCCACCTTGATGAGGAGGGTGGCCTCTGGGGTGGATTGCCCGATGCGGCCTTCGGGGTCGGCCCCGGCCACGTTGAAGTAGCGCAGGGAGACGTGGCGCAGGGAGCCGGAGGAGGCCGTGTCCCGCAGCATCCATTCGCTGACCAGCTTGGAGGTTCCATAGGGGTTGATGGGGTACAGGGGGTCGTCCTCGGCCACCGGGATATGCTCCGGGATGCCGTAGACCGCCGCCGAGGAGGAGAAAATGAGGTGGCGGATTCCGGCCTGCAGAGTGGCGCCCGCCAGGGCCCGGGTCTTGCAGGAGTTCTCGCCGTAGTACATCAGGGGGTCGGCGACGGATTCCGGGACCACCGTGCGGGCGGCGAAATGCATGACGGCGTCCAGCCGGTGATCCTCGAGTAGCTCGCGGACGAGCGCTGTGTCCCCGGCGTCCCCCAGCACCAGGTCCCCATAAAGGACCGCTCCGGCCCTCCCGGTGCTCAGGTCATCCAGGACCACCACCGGCTCTCCCCGCTCCCCGAGCTGGCGGACCACGTGGCTTCCGATATAGCCGGCACCGCCCGTTACCAGGACTCCACCCATTTATTGCGATCCTCCGCGGTATGTCTCGCGTATTTCTTCACCTATCCCCGGTGGGTGGAGGTCCGGTCAATCGGGCGGATTCCTCAACCGAACCCAGATCAAGCGGGGGAGGGGAATACGGGGACGGGTGCCGGCGGTTGACCATGGTCAAGCCCCGCTCATGGCCAGGGGGTAGTGGGGGATATACCTTGGGAATGGGGGCTGACAGGTTCGTCGACAATTTCCGGGTTTCGGAGGGCATCCATGGACGGCGAAACGGTGGTACCCGTGCTGCTTTCGGGAGGGGTGGGAAGCCGCCTGTGGCCCCTGTCCCGCGAGCTGTATCCGAAACAGTTCATGGCCCTGACGGGGGAGGACACCATGCTGCAGGAGACCTGCCGCCGGGTGGCCGACCTGGAGGGCTTGTCCGCGCCCGTGGCCGTCTGCCACGAGGACCACCGCTTCCTGGTGGCGGAGCAGCTGAAGCGGATCGGGGTGGAAGACGCCAGCGTCCTCCTGGAGCCGGCCGGACGGAACACGGCCCCGGCGGTGGCGGCGGCGGCCCTGGAGGCCCTGAGCCGCCAGGAGGACCCTCTGCTCCTGGTGATGCCGGCCGACCATGTCATGGAACATGCCTATCAGTTCGTGCGGTCGGTGCGTAAGGGGATGGATAGCGCCGCCGGGGGCGGGCTGGTGACCTTCGGGGTGCCGCCCACGGCCCCGGAGACGGGGTACGGGTATATCCGGGCCCGGGACTTGGGTCCCGACGGCGGGGCGGGGCCGGTGGTGCAGTTCGTGGAGAAGCCGGACCGGGCCACCGCCGAGGGCTTCCTGCGCTCCGGCGACTACCTCTGGAACAGCGGGATCTTCCTGTTCCGGGCCAGCCGGTATCTGGAGGAGCTGGAGAGCCACGCCCCGGCGGTGCTCGAGGCGGTGCGCGCCGCCTATGAGGGGGCCGAGCGGGACCTGGATTTCCTGCGACTGGAGAGGCAGGCCTTCGGCACCTCCCCCAGCAATTCCGTGGACTACGCGGTGATGGAGCACACCGATGCGGCCTTCGTGGTCCCCATGGAGGCCGGCTGGAGCGACGTAGGCTCCTGGAGCGCGCTGTACGAGGCAGGCGAACCGGACGACGCGGGCAACCTACTAATCGGCGACGTTATCAGCCACGGGGGGCGCAACAACTACATCCGGTCCGAGAACCGGCTGGTGGCCGCCGTGGGGGTGGAGGACCACCTGGTGGTGGAAACCGCCGACGCCGTGCTGGTGGCTCCGCGCGCCCGCGCCCAGGAGATCAAGGGGGTGGTGGAGGAGCTCCGGGAGACGGGACGCGAAGAGGCCCTGAACCATCGGCGGGTGCTGCGTCCGTGGGGCTCCTACGAGACCATCACGGTGGCGGAGCGCTTCCAGGTGAAGCATCTGCTGGTGAAACCGGGCAGCAGCCTGTCCATGCAGCTGCATCACCATCGCGCCGAGCACTGGGTGGTGGTGCGGGGGACGGCCCGGGTGACCCGGGACGGCGAGGAGTTCCTGCTCACCGAGGACCAGTCCACCTATATCCCCATCGGCACCACCCACCGCATCCTCAACCCCGGCAACATCGACCTGGAGCTCATTGAGGTGCAGACGGGGAGCTACCTGGGCGAGGACGACATCGTCCGCTTCCACGACGCCTACAACCGGGGGTGAGGGAGGCCGGCAGGTCCCGGCCTCTTTCTACAGGCTCCAGTACACCGTTTCCGGGGGCAGGCGGTCCGGCTCCAGGCGGGCCTTGAGGTCCACCAGCACCCCTCCGGGCGCCAGGGGACGCAGCAGCTCCCCTGGGTCCGTATCCTGATAGGCCCCGTGGGGCACCGCCAGGATCATGGCGTCCACCTCCGGCCACTCCTCCGGGTCCACCAGCTCCACGCCGTATTCCTCCCACGCGGCCTGCGGATCGGCCAGTGGGTCGGAGACCACGGTCTGGACGCCGAATTCCGCCAGCTCCGCGATGATGTCCGGAACCCGGCTGTTGCGGATGTCCGGTACGTTCTCCTTGAAGGTCAGGCCGAGGATGCCCACCCGGGAGCTTTTCACCCGCCGCCCCGTCTGGATCAGGAGCTTCACCACCCGCTGGGCGATGTACTCCCCCATGCCGTCGTTGACCCGCCGGCCCGCCAGGATGACGTGGGGGTGGTAGCCGACGGCCTCCGCCTTGGCGGTTAGGTAATAGGGGTCCACGCCGATGCAGTGGCCGCCAACCAGACCCGGGGAGAAGGGCAGGAAGTTCCACTTGGTGCCCGCTGCCTCCAGGACCTCGTTGGTGCGCACCCCGATGCGGTCGAAGATCAGCGCCAGCTCGTTCATCAGGGCGATGTTCAGGTCCCGTTGCGTATTCTCGATGACCTTGGCGGCCTCGGCGGTCTTTATGGAGGGGGCGCGGTGTACGCCGGCCGAGACGACGGCCCCGTAGGCGGCGGCCAGACGCTCCAGGGCCTCCTCATCCTCCCCGGAAACCACCTTCACGATGCGGTCCAGGGTGTGCTCCCGGTCCCCCGGGTTGATCCGCTCGGGGGAATAGCCGAGCTTGAAGTCCACGCCCTGGCGGAGCCCCGAGTGCTCGGCAAGGATGGGCCCGCAGCACTCCTCGGTGACCCCGGGGTAGACCGTGGACTCGAAGGCCACCAGGTCTCCTCTGGAAAGCCTCGGCCCCAGGGTGGCGCACGCCTGCCGCAGTGGGCGCAGGTCCGGCTGGTGGTTGCCGTCCAGCGGGGTCGGCACCGTGACCACGTACAGGGAACACCCCTCCAGGTCGTCCGGGTCGGCCGTGAAGGACAGGGAGGTCGTGGCCAGCTCTTCCTTGTCCACCTCCCCGGTCTCGTCCCGTCCTTCCCGCAGGGCGGAGATGCGCCGCGAGCTGATGTCGAAGCCAACGGCGTCCTCGAAATGCCTTGCGAATCCAAGGGCGACGGGCAATCCCACGTAGCCCAGGCCCACCACGCCAATGCGTTCTTCCAAGATCTGCCCCTTCCCCCGCCTCCGCGCCGTGTGCGCGGACCGGGATATGCGAAAGGCTATCCCGAGCCGTTGCCGGCCCCCATCCCGCCGTCATAGCAGGGGCGGACACCAGGCGAAAATGGCGAAGCCCCCTGGACTTGACCAGCCAGCCGGTACGCCGCGGAAAGGGACCATGCCGGCTCTCGGGAAACGGTTCGGGGCGTTCGCCTAGGATTGGGAAAGCGGCCGGAGAAATGGGATTGCCCTTACAGGGCAGGGTGCGGGCCTGTCCGAAAAAACCCTATACAGACGGGCCCTACCTACATGGTTGTAAAATGGGCATTCGCTCCAATCGGCAGCTCGCTACACCAAGCGCCTTTTGCCCTTTGGGGAGCAGCGGGCCCGCCCCTGCAGCAGGGCGGAGGAACTTGCGCACAAGCCCATACGGACAACGCCGTTATCATCGTTCCTTTCTGTTTTTTACGAATGCAGACGGGCCCCAAAAGGCCCACCGCGCCCACTCCGATACCGCGACTGCCCGCGGGAAGGGTGTGCGCCTGGCTCGGCTGTGTCCTATGCCTGGCCATCGGAAACGGGACCATGGCCCATTCCTCTACCGGCTCCCTGGAGCCATCCTCCACGGCCTGCCCCTGGTGGGCGACCGAGGAAATCAGAGGCCAAGCCCAGGAAGAAGAGGAAGAGGCAGAGGCGGAAAACCCCGCAGGCGGGCAAGGGAATGAGCTGGTCAATGCGCTGGATAGCACCCATGCCTCCATCACCCGCGGCCTGGAGTACACCGTGCGGCAGGTGGACGCCTTTTTCGCCAACGAGCGCGTCTTCGAGGAGGCGACCGACAGCTATCTGCAGATGGAGGGGTCCGCAGTCTGGAGAAAGCGGGAAGGGACTCAGTTCAGTGGGGACATCAAGGCCCGTGCCGAGCTGCCCCGTCTGGAGCGGAAATGGGCACTGCTGTTCGAGTCGGACGGGGAGACCACCAGCGGGGAGGATCGGGAACCGCTGCAGAGGCGCCCGAAGGAGGTGGTGGAGCAGAACGATTACTTCCTTTCCGTGCAGCGACGTCTCAACGGGGATTCCGAGTGGGATATCCGCCCCTCGGCCGGGATCAAGGTGAAATATCCGCCGGACCCCTTTGCCCGGCTGCGGCTCTACCGATATTTCAAGCTGGGGACTTGGCTAGGCCGGGCCTCGGGGGATACATCCTGGTTCGTCTCCGACGGATTCGGCTCCGGGGTCCAGTGGGATATGGACCGCGCCCTGGGCCGCACCATGCTGTTTCGGGCCACGACCTCCTTCGGCTGGCAGGAGAAGAACGATTATTACAAGGGGCAGCAGAAGCTCACCCTGTTTCACGACCTGAGCGATCACGACGCCTTCGCCTACGAGGCGGGGATGGTCGCCACGAACGAGCAGTCCTGGGCCGCGACGGAATATTTCGTCCGCGCCGATTACCGGCGGGAGCTGAACCGGAGGTGGCTCTACCTGGACATTACCCCCGAGGTGTCCTTTCCGCGCTCCCGGGGATTCCGAGAGGAGCGGTCCCTGACGGTCACCCTGGGCGTCATCTTCGGGCGGGAATATCTGCGGCGGTCGGAGGGGAGGTAGGGCCCTTTGGGCGGGCAGCCAACAGGAGGAAACGGTTAACACCCTTCCGGGCAAGGCCCATGGGGGCGCGGCAACCCCGGTTCGTTCAGGCCCGGCGGGCCTGAAGCTCCCGCAGGGCCGAGACCAGCTCGTCGCCGTGCCCCGAGGGTTTTACCCGGTGATAGACCCGGGCGACCCGCCCCTCGGGGTCGATGAGAAAAGTACGGCGCTTGGGGAAACGGATGGGGCCGAGGGCGAAAAGGGCACCGTAGGCCGCGGACACCTCTCCATCCGGGTCGGAGAGAAGGGGGAAAGACAGGCCATGCCGGCCGGCGAAGGCCGCGTGACGTTCCGGAGGATCCATGCTCACCCCCAGGACATGCGCCCCCAACTCCTGCAGCGGGCTCCCAGCGTCGCGCAGGCTGCAGGCCTCGCGGGTGCAGCCCGGCGTGTTGTCCCGGGGATAGAAGTACAGCACCACCCAGCGGCCCCGGAATTCCTGAAGGCTCCGTGGCTGGCCGTCCTGGTCCGGGAGCCGGAAATCGGGAGCGGC